>CAVFIJ010000028.1:0-8746 GCA_963622405.1 Bacteroidaceae bacterium
TACTATTATTATTTATTATGTTTTTTTTAGCTATTAGAGTTTTAGATGAATATAAGGGCAGAGAATTTATGTTTAATTTATTTTTATTAGAAAGATATTTTTATAATTTTAATTTTAAAAAAGAAATAATAATTAATAAAGTTTCAAAAATGAAAAGAGACTGCAAACATATTTTTAAAAAAGCAGGTAGATATAAAACAGAAAAAGAAATTTTGAAATCGGTATTTGACAGGCAGCATAAATTATGATAAAATTGTTAACTGTGTAGAGCCTCACTCTACAACCGCTCATAAAGAGGTTATAAATGCTTACTTGCTACCTCAAATGGCGAGTCTTAGAAATAAAGGAGGTAAGAAAATGAAAGCAATATTTGAAACAGGCGGAAAACAATATTATGCTGCTAAAGGTGATGTGCTTTATGTTGAAAAATTAGATGCTAAAGAGGGAGATAAAGTTATATTTGATAAAGTTTTATATGCAAATGGTATTAGTGGTACTCCCGTTTTAGAAGGTGCTAAAGTAGAAGCTAAGGTTTTAAAACAAGGTAAAGCAAAAAAAGTTGTAGTATTTAAATTTAGAGCAAAGAAAAAATATCGTCGTACACAAGGTCATAGACAACCATATACAAAGGTTGAAATTGTTAAAATTAGTGCTTAATGATTAAAGTAAAGATAAATAATAATAAAATAGTAATAAGTGGCCATGCCATGTATGATGAAAATGGTAAGGATATTGTTTGTTCTGCCGTTAGTAGTATTGTAATTACAAGTGTTAATGCTTGTTTGATGTTTGATAAAAATTCTATTAAATATAAAAGTAATGATGGTTATATGGAAATAGAAATATTAAAAGATGATCATACTACTGAAATTATTATAAAAAACATGATAAATATGCTTGAAGATTTATCTAAAGATTATAAAAAAAATATAAAAATTTTATAAGGAGGTGCAATGATGTTAAAATTAAACATTCAACTTTTTGCCCATAAAAAAGGACAAGGTTCAACAAAAAATGGTCGTGATTCTGAGTCTAAAAGATTAGGAGCAAAGGCTGCAGATGGACAGTTTGTTACAGGTGGTTCAATTTTATATCGTCAAAGAGGCACAAAAATTTATCCAGGAAATAATGTTGGTATAGGTAAAGATGATACTGTTTTTGCTAAAATAGATGGTACTGTAAAATTTGAACGTGTTGGAAGAGATAAAAAACAAGTTAGCGTTTATCCAGCTTAACTTGTTTTTTTATTTTATAGAATTCTTTGGAAACTCATATGTATAATATACATTTTTTTTAGGGAAGATTATTCTATATGGTTTAACATTTTTATAAATATATAAAACATTATAATTTTTATCGGTTAATATAACATCAATATCTTCTTTCATAAAAAAGGTATGAATACCATTACATCTTATTTTTAGTCCATAATTTATATTTTTTTTAAACATTAAGCCCATGAATTTACTTATTATGTTATCACAATTCTTAATTATTATTTTTCTTTTGAGATACTTATTATTTATGTCCATATACTTTCTCCTTACTCATATTTTAACATGTTATTATAAAACTGTAAAATGTTTGAAATGTTATTTTTTTTTTGCTATAATTAACTAGAGAAAATAAGCAGGGTGATTATATGTATTTAAAAGAAATAAAGGCTTCTGGTTTTAAATCTTTTGCGGATAAAATCAGTATTGAACTTAAAAATGGAATTACAGGAATAGTTGGACCAAATGGTTCGGGTAAAAGTAATGTTGTAGATGCTGTAAGATGGGTACTTGGAGAACAATCAGTAAAATCTTTAAGAGGTAAAGATAATATGACTGATGTTATTTTTTCTGGTAGTAAAAGTAGAAACCCTATGAATGTTGCGACTGTATCGCTTATTTTTGATAATACTGATCATTTCCTACCACTTGAGTATGACGAAGTTGAAATAAAAAGAAGAGTTTATAAAGATGGTACAAATGATTATTTTATTAATGGTGAAAAAGTAAGATTAAAAGATATTGTTAATTTATTATTAGATAGTGGTATTGCTAAAGAAAGCTTTAATATTATATCTCAAGGTAAAATAGAAGAAGTTATTAATAGTAAGCCTATTGATAGAAGAATTATTTTAGAAGAAGCTGCGGGTGTTTTAAAATATAAAAGGAGAAAAGAAGAGGCTTTAAGAAAACTTGATAAAACTCATAATAATATTGATAGGGTAAAGGATATCATAAATGAGCTAGAACCTCAAATAGAGCCTCTTAGAAAAGCAAAAGAAAAAGCCTTTTTATATAAAAAGGCAAGTGCTGATCTTGAAAATATTGAAATTGCTTTAATTACACATGAAATTACGGAAATGAATTTTGAATATCAAAAAAATAAAGTAGATGCGTCTAATAAGGAAAAGGAAATTCTTGCTTTACAATCAGGTACTACCGCAAGTGATGCTAAAATATTAGAATTTAAGACTAAAATAAATAAATTAGATGATGATATCCATAAAGTGCAAAATGAAGTTTTATCACTTACGGAAAAGTGTGAGAAATTAAATGGACAAAAAACTATATTAACAGAAAGAAAAAATCTTGAAGCAGATAATATAAAGAAACATGAACGATTAGTAGAATTAAAAGAAAAAAGTCATGAACTTAAAAATATGATTGAAGCTCAAGAAACAGATGTAATTAACATCAATAAAGATATGACAAATGATGAAAATAATATATTTTCTTTGAATAAAAATATTAATGCTTTAAAAAACGAAAAAGTAGAACTTGAAAAAGCTCTTACTAGTATATATAGAGAAAAAAATAATTTAGAAGTTAAAAGAGATAATTTGATAAATACTATTGAAAATAATTTATCTTTACCTACAGCTGTAAAAAATATTTTAGATAATCCTAAACTTATGGGTATTCATAATACTATTGGAAATTTAATTGAAATAGATACTGAGGCATCTCTTGCTATTAATGTGGCGATTGGTCCTAATTTAGCAACTATTGTTACAGATGATGAAAAGTCTGCTAAAGAGGCTATATATACAATTAAAAATATTGGTAGAGCAACCTTTTTTCCTCTTAATATTATAAAACCTAAATATATAGATGATATAACTAAAAAAGTAATAAATGAAGTTAATTTTGATGTTTTCTTTGCTGATAGTCTTGTTAAGTATGATAAGAAATATACAAATATTATAAAAAATGTTTTAGGAAACATATTGGTTGTTTCTAATATAGATGAGGCAATTTCTCTATCAAAGAAGATTAATTATAAATACCGAATCGTTACGTTTGATGGAGAACTTATTCATGCAGGTGGTTCTATTACAGGTGGAAAACAAGCAAAGAGCCGTAATGTAATTGTAGATAGATATGAACTTGATAAGGTATATAAACTTATTACAAATAAAGAAAATACTTTAAAAAATACGGAAAACAAAATTAATGAAATTGATTATAATTTAAAAGCATTAGAAGATAAACTTTATTTAAAGACAAAATCAAAAATGCTTTTTGAAGAAAAAATTAATAGTAAAAATGAAACTATTTCAAATCTAAAAGCCTCATATGAACAAGTATTACTTGATTTAAGAACATCTACTTTAGAAAAGGATAATTTATCTAAAGAAGAAGATGAAGTTATTAAATTATATTATGAAACTCTTGCTTTAAAGCAAGAAAAGAAAAAAGATTTAGAAATGCTTATAAAAGAAAAAAGAAATTTAAATGAAGAACTTATGGAAACTGAAGCGTTATCTAAAAAGGAAAATAGTGAATATAATACTAAAAGTAATGAGCTTAAAAGTTTAGAAATTGAAATAAATAGAATGGATGTTAAACTTGATAATTTATTATCTGTTTTAAATGATACTTATAGTACAACATATGAAAATGCTATTAAATATTATAAACTTGATATGCCTTATAAAGATGCTAAAAATTTAGTAAATTCTTTAAAGAAGAAAATAAAAGATATTGGTGTTGTAAATCTTGCGGCACCTCAAGAGTTTGAAAGAGTTAATGAGAGATATGAATTTTTAAACAATCAGTTAATTGATTTATCAAAAGCAGAAGACACATTACTTGATATTATTTCTGAAATGGATAAAGTAATGGCTAAAGAATTTTCACAAACGTTTAAGGAAGTAAATAATCACTTTGGATCTATATTTAAAGAATTATTTAAGGGCGGGAATGCAGAACTTAAATTAACTGAACCTAATAATTTACTTGAAACTGGTATTGATATAGTTGTAAGTCCACCTGGTAAAAAGTTAAAAAATATTTTTGCCTTATCAGGAGGCGAGAAAACACTTACAGCTATTAGTTTACTTTTTGCTATTATAAAGTCTAAGCCATCTCCATTTTGTATTTTAGATGAAGTTGAAGCTGCATTAGATGAGGCTAATGTAGATACATTTGGTATGTATATTACTAAACTTAAATCTGTATCTCAATTTATTCTAATTACTCATAAAAAGAAAACAATGGAGTATGCTGATATTTTGTATGGAATTACAATGCAAGAATCTGGTGTAAGTAAACTTGTGAGTGTAAGATTAGAAGATATTGATAAATAATCTTCTTTTCTTTATAATAATGATATTAAATTTATATAAGAAAGGAGCATATATTATGTTACGTGTTAAAAATGTTTCTCTTCGTTTTGGAAGCAGAGTTTTATTTGAAGATGTTAATGCTGAATTTACTAATGAAAATTGTTATGGTATTATTGGAGCAAATGGAGCAGGTAAAAGTACTTTTTTGAAGATTCTTACAGGAAAGCAAGAAACAACAACTGGAGAGGTTATTTGGGATAAGAATGACAGAATTTCATCTCTTAAACAAAATCATAATTTATATGATAATTATACTGTTTTAGATACGGTTATTATGGGAAATGATAAGTTATACAAAATAATGAAAGAAAAAGAAAAATTATATATGAAACCTGATTTTACTGTTGAAGATGGTTTATTGGTTGGAAAATTGGAAGCAGATTTTGAGGCAATGAATGGTTGGAATGCAGAAAATGATGCGGCAGTTATTTTACGTGGTCTTATGGTTGATGAAAAACTATATGATAAAAAAATGTCTGAAATTAAAGAAAAAGAGAAAGTTAAAGTTCTTTTAGCTTCAGCTCTTTTTGGAGAACCTGATATTTTATTATTAGATGAACCTACTAATGGTTTAGATATGAAAAGTAAATTATGGCTTGAAGATTTTTTAATAAATTTTAAAGGTACTATTATTTTAGTATCACATGATAGACATTTTTTAAATGCAGTATGTACTCATATGGTTGATATAGATAGAGAAAGAGTTAATATAACTATTGGTAATTATGATTTTTGGTATGAATCTAATGAACTTATGCAAAAGCAGATAAAGAATAGTAATAAGAAGAAACAAGAGAAAATAAAAGAACTAGAAGAATTTATTGCTAGATTTTCTGCGAATGCATCAAAATCAAAACAAGCAACTTCTAGAAAAAAATTACTTGAAAAAATTAAATTAGATGAGTTAAAACCATCTTCAAGAAAGTACCCTTATATAAATTTTGAGTATGATAAAAGATTAGGCAAAGAAGTAATTGAACTAAGTAAAATAAAAGTACTTAAAGATGATAAAGTAATTATAAATAATTTAAATTTAACTATTAATAAAAATGATAAAATTGCTTTAATAGGAGAAAATGAAATAGCAAAAACAGCTTTACTTAATATTTTAGCATTAGTATCTAATCCATATAGTGGAGAAGTTAATGTAGGAAGTACGGTCAATATTTCTTATTTTCCTAAAAATCATGATAAATACTTTGAATCTTCAGAAAACTTACTTGAATTTTTAAGAAAATATTCTGATAATAAAGATGATAGTTATGTTAGAGGGTTCTTAGGTAGAATGCTTTTTTCTGGGGAAGAATCATTAAAAAGTTTAAACGTTTTATCTGGAGGAGAGAAAGTTAGAATTATGTTATCTAAAATGATGCTTAATAAAGGTAATGTTCTTTTATTAGATGAGCCTACTAATCATTTAGATATGGAAGCTATTACAGCTTTAAATAATGCCCTTATAAAATTTGATGGTCCTATTATATTCTCTAGCATTGATTCATCTCTTGTTGAAACAGTTGCTAATAGATGTATATATATTAAAGATGATGGTTCTTATATAGATAAGCAGATAGGTTATAATGAATTTTTAGAAAAATATAATATTTAAAAAAGAAGAGGCGACTCTTCTTTTAAAATGTAACACTTTTATATAATTTATAAATAGTTCCATTTATATTTAAATATATATAATATTTACCACTTATATTTGTATTATTAATATATGTAGTTGTTTTAACTTTATCATTTATATCATGTGTATCATCTTTTACATATGCTTTATTACTTATTTTGACATCATATGTCTTTTTATCAAAAACGTTGTCTAATATTATTTTAACTTTATCTCCTTTTTTAAAGGTTCCTGTCATAGTAAATCTATTAGCATCTTTATACATTGATATTTTATATTTTTTAATTATGTTTTCTGATTTGGCAAATAATACCATATTATTAGTGGTAGTTTCTGTTTCGCCAAGACTTCCTAATCTTTCTCCTTTTTTAGCACTATATATGTCTGTATCATAAAGGGAGTATAATTTAACAGTATCTATATTATATGAAACATTTATTATATCTTTTACTTGCTTATTTTTAACAATTTTTATTTTATTTTGATTTGATATAATAAATCCTAGTGATGAACTATAACTTAAAGAAGAATTTTTAACATCATCTTCTATATTAGTATTTTGTATTAAACTAAATGAATGATTATCTAAATCAATACTATATTCAATTAAACTATTTTCACTTAAAAATGCAATATTTCCATTATCTAATAATATTAAAGATTCTGGTTTTATAGGGTATGTATCATCATCTGTTTTTAAGGCATATTTTGAATATTTCTTTGGTATATTTTTTCCAATTATATAATTCATCTCGCCACTAGTGTAGTCAATATTAATTATATAATTTTTCTTAGAGCCTACTAAAGTAATTGAATTAGTTTTATTATCATATACAAATGAATTTAGTGAAAACCAGTTTGTTTTATTACCGTGAGAAATTAAATTATAAATATCGAATTTTTTTACAATATCTCCCGTTGTTCTATCAATTTCTACAAGGTAATCTTCTAAAGTACCACCATCAAAATTATTTGTTGATAATAAAATATTTCCATTAGCAAGTTCATAAATATTGCCATAATATCCGCCTTCTAAATTATATTCATAGTATATTTTTCCAAGCATATCTATTTCATAAAGTCCTGTTGTATATTTTGATGTATTAACTAAGTTATCGGTACTAATCATTAAGTGCCCGTTCGCAAGTCTTGTTATATCATAGTGATAATTATTAGTTAAATACCATCTAACATTACCATATTTATCATAGGCAATAGGGTAACCGTTATTGTTTGTTGTAAAAAATAAATTATCAGTATCAACATTGTTTATTATTTTTTCATTATTTATTTCTTTTGGTAAACTATTTGTTTGAATATTTATCTTTTGATTATCATCACCGGCTTTTATAATAACAGTGTTGTTATAATTTTCATATAGTCCATATATAGGCAAAATATGAACTCTTGCTGGATTAAATGTTTGAACAAAGTCTTGTTCATTATCTTTTCCCTTTATTGTAACTGTAACAGATGTTAAATCACTTGTTTTAAAGATAATTAAAGCACTTAGTGGACTATTCCCATATGGATTTAAAATTACATTTGGTTTTTCTATTGTATATGATGTATTACTCATAATATTTGTATCAATATTATTTTGTGTTATTAATATATCTTCTTTTTTTTCTACTTCTTTAGAAGCATTAACATAGTAATATATAAAAATTGATAGGGCAAATGTTAATATTATTAATAATATATATTTATATTTTGTTTTCATGTATCTTCTCCTTATATTAATCTAATTTCATTATCATTAAAAAACGGTTTTTTCTTATCTATTCTATCAAAAAAGAGTATACCATTCAAATGATCAATTTCATGCTGGAATGCAACTGCGAGTTCTTCTCTTGCTCTTAAATTTATTTCTTTACCATCTGGGTCATATCCCTTTAAAGTTATTCTTGCATATCTTGGAACATGTCCTTCTATTTCTCTATTAACACTTAAACATCCTTCACCTGTTTCTAAAGCAATTATTTCTTCAGAATGGCTAATTATTTTGGGATTAACCATGACATAATTTTCAAATTTTCCTTCTTCATATTCATAGACAATAACAATAATTCTTTTTAGTTCACCTAATTGAGGAAAAGCAAGACCCATTCCTGGTCTTAGAGAATATTTTTCACTTAATTCTTCTATCTGGCTATATTTAAGTTGTTTAATGATTTTTTCTATTGTGTTTTTATCTTTTTTACTAAGTGGTAATTTAACTTCTTCACTTACTTGTCTTAATATTTTATTTTCATTTTTATATTTTTCGTCTAATATTTTTAATTCTTTAAACATCTATGTCATCCCCTATACATAATATTTTAACATAAAATATATGTAAAAACGCTACTGTATTATATATTTTAAGTAAATAATTGTCAAATTATATAAAACATGTTAATTTGACAAACAAAGATAATTATGTATAATTAGGATGGCTAAACAAAATGAAAGATTCGTTTTTTACGGTAAATTAAAAAAGGAATATTATCTGA
>CAVFIJ010000029.1:0-3018 GCA_963622405.1 Bacteroidaceae bacterium
ATATAATACAATGAAAAAATTGTCAATTGAGAAGTGATAAAGTGAAAGAAACAATAAAAAATTTAAAAAGTGAATTCTATAGAAATTTATATAACAGAGAGTTAGAAAAAAAGTAGAAAATATCAAATTTTTCTACTTTTAATTTTAAACATATTTATTTTTTAATTTAGGAAATTCATTTTTTTTAAAAAAATTGAAGTAAAAGAAATAAAAAGAAATTATTATAATATTGAGGAGGGATATTATCAAAGAAAAAATTTTAAAATATAAAATACCAATAATTATATTACTAGCACTTTTAATTTTAATTATTGCAAGTATTTTATCAACAAAAACTAATAGTGAGGGGGAAGTTGTAATTGAAAAAGAAACTAAAATTACAAAAAAAGAAAATAAAACAAGTAAAATAAAAGTAGATATAAAAGGGGAGGTAGTTAATGCAGGTGTATATGATTTGAAAAAGGGATCTAGAGTTATAGATTTAATAGAAAAGGCAGGTGGATTAACCCAAAATGCAGATACAGAACTTATAAATTTAAGCAAGAAATTAGATGATGAAAATATTGTAATTATATATTCGAAACAGCAGGTTCAAACTATTAAAGAAAACAGCAAACAAAATAATAATACTTCTTTAGTATGTGAATGCCCAGAAACTAATGATGCTTGTATATCTGAAGATAATGTAATTGCAAATACAATAGAAAAAGATAATAAAAGCACTTCTAAAGATGGTGAAACTAAAACTACACAAGGCAAAATAAATATAAATACAGCAAGTAAAACAGAACTAGAAACATTAAATGGAATAGGCGAAACTAGAGCACAAGCAATTATAGATTATCGAAATAAAAATGGTAATTTTGGTGTGATAGAAGATATTAAAAATGTTCAAGGGATAGGCACAGCATTATATGAAAAAATCAAAGACAATATTACTGTTTAGTATTGTATTTACAATTATTACTTTTTTATATACTGTTTTAAAAGTAAATACAATACCACATTCTATTTATAAAGAGGGAAACTATATAGTAAAAGGAATTATAAAAAAATGTAATATAAGTGAAGATAAAACAACAATTACCTTATCTAACAAAGAAGATATTCTTATAACTGATTATAATAAATCAAACTGTTATATAGGAAGTACTATTAAAGTAACTGGCACATTAAAAAAACCTAATAATAATACTTTATTTAATACATTTAATTACCGAAAGTATTTATATAGCCAAAATATTAGCTATATTATGACATCAGAAAAAATTACAATATTATCAACAGAAACAAATACATTTTATAGTATTCAAAACTTTATTAGAAACCATATTCAAAACTATAAGACAAAAGACTATTTAGAAGCCTTTATTTTAGGAGATAAAAATAATATTGATGAAGATGTTATGAATAGTTTTCAAAATAATGGTATTAGTCACTTACTATCAATATCTGGTATGCATATTAGCTTACTTTCACTTATTATTTTATTTCTTTTAAATAAAATATCTAAAAGAAAACTATTTAATTATTTCTTAGTTATAATTTGTTTGATTTTTTATGCTTTACTTACAGGCTTGTCTCCATCAGTTGTTAGAGCCACTTTGTTATTTATTGCTCTTACCATAAATAAAGTATTTAATTTGAAAATAAAAACAATATACTTGTTAATAATTATTTGCGATTTGGCTTTAATAAATAATCCATATATTATATATAATGTTGGATTTCAGTTTTCTTATATAGTTTCTTTTTATTTGATATTATTTCAAAAATTAATAAATAAAAAAAATAACTATATAACAAAAACATTTATAATTTCTTTTATATCGTTTCTAGCAGGTTTGCCAATAATGATTATTAATTTTCATCAAATTAATTTTCTTTCGCCATTAATAAATGTTTTATTTGTGCCTTTGGTTTCTATCATTGTTTTCCCGTTTTCGCTTATTACTCTTTTTATTCCTTTTTTTGATATACCTTTAAAGTTGTTAATTGATTTAATGGAAAAAATATCTTTAAATATATCTACTATAGATAGTTTTGTAATTGTATTTAGACATATAAATACACATATTTTTATTTTCTATTATATTCTAATTACATATTCATTATATTGTTTATTAAAAAAACAAATAAATGGTTTAATATTATTATTTATAATTTTCGTTATTCATGCGAATTTTAACTATTTAACTGAAAACGGGTATATAACAATGCTTGATGTAGGACAAGGCGATAGTATATTAATAGTACTACCACATAATAAAGGCAATGTATTAATTGATACTGGAGGTAAACTTGATTTTAATAATAAAACAAAGACTACCACTCAAATAAATAATAGTATTTCTTATTTCAAAAGTGAAGGTATTAATGTAATTAATTACCTTATATTAACCCATGGAGATTATGACCATATGGGCGAGTCTATTAACCTTGTAAACAATTTTAAAGTAGAGAATGTTATATTTAATTGTGGCAGTTTTAATGATTTAGAGAAAGAACTAATTACAGTATTAGATAATAAAAAAATTAAGTATTATACTTGCATTAAAAAATTAAATATAGATAAATACAAATTACAATTTTTAAATACAGGTATTTATAATGATGAAAATACTGGAAGTTCTGTTTTATATTTTAATTATAATAATAAAAAAATTTTATTTATGGCAGATGCTTCTAAAGAAAGAGAAAAAGATATATTAAAAAACTATAATTTAAAAGATATAGATTTTTTAAAAGTCGGTCATCATGGTTCTAACACATCTAGTAGTAATAAGTTTATAAGCAGTATTAATCCTAAATATAGTTTAATTAGTGTTGGCAAAAATAATATGTATGGTCATCCAAAAGAGACTGTATTAGATATTCTAAAAAATAGTAAAATTTATAGAACAGATAAAGATGGTAGTATAAAAATAAAATTAAATAAAAATGGTTATAAAATTAGAACATGTAGCTCATAAAACACAAGAGATGCATTTTATTTTAATTTTAAGAATATAATTAGTT
>CAVFIJ010000030.1:0-3811 GCA_963622405.1 Bacteroidaceae bacterium
TACGAATTCCATTCCTGTTATATTTGTACATTATAGCCATATCTGATGTACTATATGTTTCCAATTCTCTACCATTAATCCAAGTTAAATGAATTCGATTATTAATATTAGTAACATTTCCAGATTGATCATAAGTGATTATATCATCATTAAATTTAGTCAATTGATCTTTCCAGTCGCCACTACTATAGTTATATTTATTTTGTTTGATATAATTATAAGAATTTAATTTATATGTAGTTTTATACACAATATTTCCTAATTTGTCATATTTATATCTTATTGTTTCACCTGTTACATAGTTATTCTCACTAATCAAGGCATTATATGTATCATAAAAATATTGATTTTCCAAAATACCATTGTGGTAAATATGTGTTATATTATTTAGCTTATCGTATTTATAAGAATATTTGTCTCCGTTGTTATCAATGCTTTCAACTAAATTTGATGTCCTATTTCCATTACTTATATACTTATATGCAGTAATAATATGATCATTAACCGATGATTTTAATAGCCTTCCTATATCATCATATTCATAATCAATTTCACCAAAATCACAAATAGTTTTTGTAATAACTTCTTCATCATTAAATACATTTTCAATAGTTTTATTTGAAGTATCTAAATTATACACTGTTTTTCGAATAGAACCATTTGAATCGTATTCATAATTTATCTTGAAATCATCAAATAAATATGTTTTGAGCCTTTTACCTAAATCGTAAACAAATTGTTCTATATGATCATTTGAGATAATTTTCATCAAATCACCATTATTGCCATATTTATACCTATAAACATCATTCATTTTTTGTAATTGCAAAACTCTATCAAATTCATCATATTCTGAAATTATAGAATGTCCATTTCCATATAAAATAGATACTAAATTCCCATTATTAGGCTCGTAATTATATTTCAATAAGGAAATGCTTTCACCAATTTTAACTTCATCAATTTTAGAAAATTCATTATAAATTAAATTATAAATTTTTCCTTCTTGAATTATTTTAGTCAATAAATTACTATCATTGTATTCATAGTTAATACTTCTATCACCTTTTGCAATTTTTTCTAATTGAAATTTTTCATTATAATCATAAAATAAAGTTTGATCTTTAGAATTGGTAATAGATTTAGTTAACCCACTTTTTTCATCTATAACATATTTAGTCTTATGTAAATTTTCATCCACTGTTTCTACAACAAATCTTCCGTCAGAATCATAAACCGTATTATTTTCTATAAAAATTTTGCTATCAATGTTTTCAAAATAGAATTGAAATTCATTGTCATCAACTTCCATAGTTTCAGTAAATTCAAGATTTTCGCCATCGTTTTTTACATATTTATTAGTATCTTTCAATTTTATTGAATAGCTACCATTTTCATTTAATTTAAATTCAAATAAAGAATTATTACTTTGAAAAGCAGCTAAAACAATCTTGTTGTCATAATATGTTAAAAACTTATTTTCTACTAACCCATGTTTAATTTTAAAGTATTCTTGTTCTTGTTCTACTATCCATACATCATGATTACAATGATTATCACTAAAACATATTTTATTATTAATATTTCTAAAATATTTATTAGTACCCTTAAGGCGAATGTGGTATTTACCATTTTCAATTTTTCTTGTAGTTCCTTTATTCTCTATTCGCATTAAGACTGAGTTACCATACTCATCATATTGATATTTATTAGATATTCCTCTTTCTGAAATTCCATTTACCACTCGATCTTTTACAAGATTATCATATTCATAAGCAAATTTTTTGCCTTTAGGACTTGTCATTCCAATCAATTGATTATTTTTGTCATATTTAAACTTACTACTATTATTACTAAAACTAATTTCTTCTATTACATTACCATTTGAGTCATAATCATAATAATTATTAGCGATATCCTTAAATACTGATAAATTTGTAACAAGTAATTCATTAACATCCATTTGATTTAATGAAATAGTTATACTGTCATATGTGTCAGCCATTATCATTGTTTTAGTAAAATACTGCCAAATAGTATCATTAGAATTTAACGTTTCCTGTGGATGCCAATCACCAATATAATCTCCTGTATAATTAGGACTAATCAAAACATTTGTATTTTCAGGAATACCATTTCCTCCATGTTTATACCAAAAAGATATAGTATAAACATCGCCTTTTTTTCCACTTACTTTTATTTGCTTTGATAATGAAGTATTAATTATGGGATCCATTTTAATTTTTAAACCTGGCGATCCATCACTTAAATTAATAATTTGAAATCTAGATGTATCATTGTCACCGCTGGATATATTCCACCCAACTAATCCTTCTGAAAAATCAGAGTTATCAACATAATTGTAATGATTTGCAACCTCACCTTCTTCTAACTGCATATTATCAACATATACATCACCTGGTGATATTAAACGAATTCTTATAAATAAATTACTGGTTGCATTTTCTGGGTAGTAAATTGTTACTTCATGACGTTCAAATTCATTATTATTACATATTTCTTTTGTTTCGGATTTAACTACATTGTTCTCGAAATCTAAATACTCCAATTCAATTTTAATGCTAGTATTATTTTTTATGTAAGAACTATATGTATAATAATTGCCTTTAGGCACATTAATTTCATGGGTGACAAACTGTCCATTTTCAATACTAGATATTTTCAAACTATTCTTCCCACTATAAACTTCCTCATTATTAATTGTTAAGTTAACTTTTTCACTATCTGAAGTAAAATGAATAGTTTCATTTTCAAAACTCGTGTCATTTAAATAGTTTTTTACATATCTAATAGGAATTCTATCAGATAATAATTTATTTTTTTGCTGTTCATATTCTCCATATTGTTTTTCAATAGAATAGGCATTTTTTATTGATTCTTTATTTTTTAAATTGCTAAATGAAACAGGAATTCCCATATTGTTAAAAATAATCATCGTAGTTCTATTTTTGTTATCTACAATTTCTGTAGTTTTAAATCCATAGTTTAAATGAAATGACGATCCACGTCCACCATTAATGCCATATTCAATTATTTCTTTAATACGATACGGTAATAATTCATAATACTGAAATTCTATTTTTTTATTATCTTTATCTATTATATTACTAATGCACTTTTTAGAATCATAATTAATCTTTATATCACCATCATCATATAATATTTTAATTAAATTACCACTACTATATTTAAGATAAATCGTTTCTAATGGACTTACGATTTTAATTTGATCTTCTTCATAAAAAATATTAATTTCTTGATTATCTGAATCCACAATTTTATTTATTCTATTGCTTGAGTCATAAAAAATACTAATTTTATTATTCGTTAATTCTTTATATTCTGTTAAATACCCAACACCATTTAGTTTAATAAATTTGCTTTGATTTCCATATTTGTCGTTTAGTAAATAATCATTTTCATTACTTTCTATTGTTATATTTAAATTATCTTCCTCAATATAAATATCACCTGATTTTATAAAGAAATGAATAGTACCATCTTCATCTAAATACTCTAAATAATCTGTTTCACTAATTTTAGTTTCCTTAATAGTTTGATATAAGTTTAATTTGTATCCAATTCCAAATCCATAGTTATTTTCTAGAATAACATCATTAGTATTATAAATAAGATTTAAGTCAACCGGTAATTTAAATGCAAATGTTTCACCTAAATTAAACACAGAAATCATATTACCATTAAAAGTATTTTCATACACTTCACCCTCACTAAATGATTGGTTTTCAACGTTCATATAGTTTTCGATTCCGTTCTGATTACGATATAC
>CAVFIJ010000031.1:0-6083 GCA_963622405.1 Bacteroidaceae bacterium
AAGACAAAGTACCAACAAATACTATTATTAGATATACAGGTTTATCAAAAAAAGATATAAAAACATTAGAGAAAGAAATCTAATGTTTTTTTGAATTTAGAAATTATTAATTTATTGAGAAAAATAATTACTTCACTTTCATGCATAGAAAAAACTACGACTAATGAAATTTTAAGAAACGAAGCCTTCGAATATTTAATTTATTTAATAAATCAATATAAAAAGATTATTGAATCAAATAATATTAAAAAATAAAATTTAAGTTTTGAGAAGAAGATTTTATTGATTTTTTTTACAGATGTATTGAAAGTAAAGAAAATGATTTTGTAAAATTAGGAGAAGATGTTCAATTTGGAATTGTAGAGCTTACAAAATTATTAAAATAATAAAAAGCAAGGAGATTTTTATATGAGAAATGATGAAAAAAAAACAGAAGGTGGAACATATATTAGAGTTGATACTGACAAAAGAGGGAATGATCATATTGATGTTTACAACCAAGGTTCAAAAGGGCCACATGATGAATCTATTCATATAACTATAAAAGATGATTGGAGTGGAACAATTACAACAAAAAGTTGTGATGAGTCCTTATAAACAACTGATACAAAATGTTATTTAACTACAGCTTGTATGCAGTATTTCCAAGAAAAATTTGATGATATTATAAAATGTTAAAAAGTAGTTTATTCTACTTTTTTTCCTTGATATGAATTACGTCTTTGCATTTCTTTATCAATACCATTTAAGACATTTATCTTTTTTGGTAGCCATAAAGGTGCTACTAAATCACTTAAAGCTGGATCTCCAGTTAATCTTTCTATTACAATGTTTTCATTTAATAATTCAAGTTCATCACATACTATATCAATATATTCATCCATAGTAAGCAGATGGAAAGGTTTATTTTTGTATAAAGATTCTAGAGCAGTTCCCTTTAATATACTAAGCATGTGAATCTTAATTCCGTCTATTTTAAGATTATTTAAATGTTTTATAGTTTCAAGCATCATTCCTTTATCTTCATAAGGCAGTCCATTGATCACATGGGCAACTACAAATATTCCTCTTTCTTTAAGTTTATAAACCATGTCATCAAAACATTTTAAACTATGACATCTATTTATAAGTTTATTTGTATCTTCATGAATAGTTTGTAGACCTAGTTCAATAGTTAGAAATGTTCTTTTATTAATCTCTTCTAGATAATCAAGACATTCATCTGTTATTGCATCAGGCCTTGTTGCGATAGAAAGGCCGACTACATTATCTAATTTTAAGATAGATTCGTATTTTTCTTTAAGTATATTAAGTGGGGCATACGTATTAGTCCTAGCCTGAAAATAGCCAATATATTTGGCTTTAGGCCATTTTTTATGCATCATTGTTTTAACCTTATTAAACTGAATAGGTAATTCATCACTTGGATTGCCACCATATTCTCCACTACCAGTATTAGAGCAATATATACATCCCTTTATTCCAGCAGTACCATCTATATTAGGACAGGTAAAGCCAGCATTTAAACTTACTTTAAATACTTTACAGCCAAATTTATTTTTATAAAAATAATCTAAAGTATGATATCTTTTATTTGTATTTGAATATTTAAATGTCATTTTCATCACCACTATAATTTTAGCACGAATAGTTGAATTTTATAAAAAAAAGTGCTATAATTATTCATGTCGTGATCCGCTGATATATTTATTTTTATGATCATAGAATAGACAAAGGAGAGATATTATGAATATTATTGACAAAATTACTAAAAGTCAAATAAGAACAGATTTACCTGAATTTCGTGTAGGCGATACTGTAAAAGTAAATGTTAAAATTGTTGAAGGTAAACGTGAAAGAATTCAAGCCTTTGAAGGTATAGTAATGAATATCCAATCTGGTGGTGTAAGTCAAACTTTTACCGTTAGAAAAATTTCAGGTGGTGTTGGAGTTGAAAGAACTTTCCCAGTTAATTCACCTAAAATTGAAAGTATAACTGTAGTTAGACATGGTAAAGTAAGACGTGCTAAATTAAATTACTTACGTAATATTAAAGGCCAAATGAAAGTCAAAGAAAAAAGAAATAAGGCTTAAGCCTTATTTTTATTTAAGGGGTGGGAATATGGATGAGAAACCAAAAAAGAATTTATTTAAAGAAGTATTACCATATATAATTATTGTTTTTGTTGTGATTTTTATAAGAACATTTATTATTACGCCTGTTAGAGTAGAAGGCGAGTCTATGTATCCAAATTTAAATGATGGAGAAATATTAATACTAAAGAAGTATGATAAAGCATATAGTAGATTTGATGTTGTTGTATTTAATTATAAAAACGATAAATTAATTAAGAGAGTTATAGGTCTTCCTGGCGAAAAAGTTGAATATAAAAATAATAAATTATATATTGATGGTAAACTTTTAAAAGAGAATTTTAAAACTAATTCACCAACTATTGATTTTAAATTAGAAGAAATAGGTTATGATGTAATTCCTGATGGATATTATTTTGTAATGGGAGATAATCGTAATAATTCTACTGATAGTAGAATTATAGGTTTAGTAAGTAAAGATGATATAGTTGGTAGTACAAATTTTAGTCTATTTCCTTTTAGTACAATTGGTAAAATAAATAAATAGTTATAAGCTTATGTTTATAACTATTTTAATGCTTTTTTAACACATTTATACTGATGTATAGTTACTGTTAAAATATTAATGGCATTTGACCATATTAAAGCCCACATACCCATATTCATATTACAAAAAATAATTAAAGTTATTATTCTAAAAATAGTACCAATTAATGTTCCTTGGGCTGCTTCTTTTGCTCTATTCATAGCCTGAAGAGATGAAGTTAGTGGAGACTGAATATAATGAAATAAACAAATAGGTGCTAGAACAATTAAATATTCTTTGCCTTTTGATATATTATAAATAAGATCTATAATAAAATTTGGAAACATTACAAATGCTATAGTAGCGGGCAAACCTATTAATAAAGATGATGCAATAGCCATCTTTATTTTATTTTTTATATATTTTTTCTTTTTATGATAATATGCATTACTAATATTTGGTAAAAGAGCCTGACTAATAGCCATTGTAAAAAAAGAAGGTAAAAGGACAAGAGGCATTATAAAACCATTAATAATACCATATTCATTAATAATATAATTATTTGAATATCCATTTTTAAGTAGAAAATAATTTAATATTACTGGTTCAAAGAAAAAACCAATAGTACCAATAAGCCTGCTTAATGTGGCAGGGATACCAATATTAAATACATCTTTTATATTAGTTTTGTTTACTTTTAAATCTGTTTTATATATTTTAAAAGACTTAGGTAAGAAAAATAATAATATAAATATGGAAGTTATTTCACTTATAATATTAGTAAGTATAACAAATGCAACAGCGTATTTTATACCATAACTGATAAATATAGGTATACCAATAACTATACATATTAGTCTAACAATATCTTCAGTAATATTAGAAATAACATGAGGAATCATTTTTTGTTTTCCAAAAAAGTATCCTCTTATAATGCTAGATATACTAACAAATGGTAAGACAAATCCTATGCAAATTAGAGCAAGAGTACATCTGTTATCTTTTAAAAGATTATTACTTATATAGTTTGATAAAAGGAGCATAAATATAATCATTATTATATTAATAAATAAAGATACAGGAATAATACTAAAAATTAGATTTTTATTATTTCTTCCATTTTCCGCTACTATTTTACTAATAGCAACCGGAAAGCCTAGAGAGCTAATAGCAAGTAGTAGCATAAAACTAGGAGATACCATCATATAAAGTCCCATACCTTCACTACCAAGTAGTCTTGCTAAAACAATTTTTATAAACATACTAATAATTTTAGTGATAAAGCCACCAATGATTAAAATAATTGTTGATTTTATAAATATATTATTTTTTAAAGCTAACATATTAAATAGTATGTTATTTAGAAAAAATATATCATATAAAATTTATAATAAAAATATACTAATATAGGTGATATTATGATGTTATCATCGATTCAAGAAAAAGACATTATAAACTTAAGTGATGGAAAAAAAATAGGAACAATAATTGATATAAAAATAAGTGATAATGGTCAGATAGAAGAGGTATCAGTACAAAAAAGAAGGTTTTTTATTTTTTCTAGTTCTGTTACAACATTTAACTGGAAGCAAATTGACAAAATAGGTAAAGATGTTATACTAATAAAGGAAATGAATTAGGAGGCATATATGAAAGTTTTATTATATACAGGCAAAATAGATGTTGATAAGTCAGGGGTTGGAAAAGCTAAAGAACATCAAATTAAAGCCCTTACTTTAGCAAATGTACCTTATACTCTAGATACAAAAGATGATTATGATATAGTACATATTAATACTATTTTTCCAGATGCACTTATGTTTGCTAAAAAAGCTAAAAAACAAGGTAAAAAAGTTATATTTCATGCTCATTCAACTGAAGAAGATTTTAAAAATTCATTTATGTTTACAAATGCACTTGCACCTGCTTTTAAAACATGGATTAAAGGTTTATATAGTCAAGCAGATTTATTGCTTACACCAACTCCATATTCTAAAAAATTGCTTTTATCATATGGCTTAAAAGAACCTATAATTCCTATATCAAATGGGATTGATTTAAGTTTTTGGAAAGCAAATAAGAATGATAGAGTAAATTTTAGAAAAAAATATAATTTTAAAGAAACTGATAAAGTTATTATGTCTGTTGGATTATTTATTGAAAGAAAAGGAATAATTGAATTTTTAACTCTTGCGAAAAGAATGCCAGAATATAAATTTATATGGTTTGGACAGCCCTTTGAGTCTTTACAGTCTCAGGCAGTAAGAGAGGCTTTAAAACACCGAACTAGTAATACTTATTTTCCTGGATATATTGAAAGTGCTGAGTTAAAATGTGCTTATGCTGGATGTGATGTATATATATTTCCAACTAAAGAAGAAACAGAGGGTATTGTTCTTTTAGAAGCTCTTGCTATGAAGACTAATACAGTTATTAGTGATATTCCTATTTATGATGAGTGGCTTACTGATGGATATAATGTTTATAAGGCTAAAAATGTAGATGAATTTGAAGAAAAAATAAAAGGAATAATTACTGGTAAGCTTCCATCTGTTACAGAAAATGGATATAAACTTGCTAAAGAAAGAGACATAAAAAATATTGGATATAAATTAAAAGATGTATATGAAAAATTATTAGAAAAAAATACACAAAGAAACTAAAAATAAGTTAGTTTCTTTTTAGTACGTTTTGACAATTAATGTTATAAACTATATACTTATTATGGTGATAGAATGATAGAAGAAATAAGAAAAATACCTAAAGTAGAACTACATTTACATTTAGATGGTTCTATAAGTTTAAAAATGGCAAGTATGTTATCTAATTTATCTATAGAAGAAGTAAAGCCTAAAATGATTGCTAAAGAAAAATGTGCTTCTCTAGCAGAATATTTAACTAAATTTACTTTTCCTATTAGTTTAATGCAAACAAAGGAAAATTTAAGACTTATTGCTGAAGATCTTGTAAAAAGACTAGAAAAAGAAAATGTAATATATGCTGAAGTAAGGTTTGCACCTATGTTTCATAAAACAAAGGGTTTAACTTATGAGGATATAATAACTAGTGTTTTAGAGGGCTTAAAAACATCTAAAGTAAAAACAAATTTAATTTTATGTATGATGCGAGGAGCAAGTTTTGAAGATAATAATGATACTATAAATGCTGCTTTAAAATTTTTAGGTAAGGGTGTATGTGCTTTAGATCTCGCTGGAGATGAGAAAAAGTATCCAACTTATTTATATCAAGAATTATTTATAAAAATAAATAAATATAATATTCCTTTTACTATTCATGCAGGAGAAGCAGGAAGTGCCTTAGAAGTAGAAAAGGCTTTAGAATTTGGGGCTAAGAGAATTGGTCATGGTATTCATGCAATTAACCAAAAAGATGTATATAATAATATAATAAAAAATAATATTTTACTAGAAATTTGTCCTACTAGTAATATTCAAACAAATGC
>CAVFIJ010000032.1:0-3320 GCA_963622405.1 Bacteroidaceae bacterium
TTCTTATATGCTTCTATCATTCCTTTATAACCTGCTTGATATAAATCTTCCTTATCTTTATAGTAGTCAAAATACTGTGCAATTTTATAAATTAAACCAGCATTTTTTTCTATTATTTCTTCTAATTCCATATTCCCTCCAAAACTAAGTTAAAAGTTTTTCTTTAGAAATAGTAAGACAACTAAGGCTTTCAAGTACACTATTATTTTGAGCATATATATATAAATTACCTAAATTATTTTTACATATAGAACAAATATATAAAATTATATTTTTTCCATAATTATCAATATAAATAACATTGTTTAAATTAATAAAAATATTTTTTATACTAATAGTCTTAAGTATTTTTATCATATTATTTATATTCTTAAAACTTTCCTTACTAAGATTACCATCTAAATTAATAATTAAATAATTAGCTTTAATTACTAAATCAACATGTAACACTTTCATCACCCACTATACTTTAACATTTTTTTTGTGCCATTTATATAGTTTCGACAAAGTTAGAATTATTATGATTATAAGCAATAATATCATTAAAAACATTTTAGATAAATCTTTATTTTCTTCTTTATTAATATTCAAATGATTACTAACTAGTTTAGGTTTTATTACGTTTTTAGTAGGTAAAGATTTTTCACCTAAAACTTCAAAAGAAGATTCTTTCTTTTCGTTAACTATATTTGTTTTTATGTTTTCGCTAATAGATTTGTCTAAAGATTCAGTATTAACATTTTCTTGTAATTCATCCTCAGTAACTAAATTTATATAATCTCTTTGCCTATATGAGTAATAATCTATATAATCATTATCATCTTTAAATATATAATCATCTATCGCATTTGTAGTATATGTACCATAATATTCTTTTTCAAGATTATAAGTTCTTTTCTGGATTTCACACTTTCTATATTTTAAAACTTTACCTGCATAAACTTTTAGATGACCTACTATTTGTGGTAGGGGTTCTTCTGTAAAATAGTCATCCATTTCTACTGGGGTTTGCTTTATGCCTTCAAATACTATATCACCCATTCCCATATAGGAAAGAATATAATTAGTATGATGTATATCATCTAAAAAGCCATCTACAATTACATCTACAGAACTTTCATACGGAAAAGATCTAGCATCAAGTAATTTAATATTAATCTCATCCATATCATATGTTTTATCTAAATGAAAAATAATATATCCAGCTGTACTTAAAGAATCTTTTATTGTCTCAATAGCAGTTTCTTTATAATAAATTTCAATATTATCATAAGAATAATTACCATTTAATCTTACAACAATTTTATTAACTAAAGAAGCATTTTTATAATGATAAAACTCTTTAGATTCAGTAACATACTCATCACTTTCTGTAATAAAGTCATCACTCCAATCAGAACACTTATAAGTAACATCTTCATCATCAGTATAAGGATAATCTAAAGAAGTATCTCCATATGGTCCTAAAATTTTATTATATTTATAATAATTAAACCTCCTTTCTTTTTGGACATCGGTTAAGTCATTTGGCTCTAAAGCTAAATCTTTATAATCACTCCATTCACTCCACGGGGTATAATCTAGAGCGTTTGCATTTAAGCAAAAACCAAATGACAATACTAAAATTAAAAATATTTTTTTCATTTTCCCTCCTTTTATTATTTTTGAATGTTTTCCCCCACACCAGTAATATACAGCATTTTAAAGTTTTTTTCGCCCTTTTTAAGGCAATTTTTTAATTTTACAAATTGCCATAAATATTACTTTAAATTCGCTAAATTAAGGCAAAAAAAAGAACAAATTTTACTAATTTGCTCTATAAATTTACATTGTGATATATATTTTGTACATCTTCTACATCATCTAACATACTAAGTAATTTTTTAAACGTATCTAAATCTTCGCCAATAAGTGTAACTTTATCTTTTGGTATATATGTAATTTCATCCATATCAAACTCGGCATTTGGAAGTTTATTATTTATTGCCTCTTTAATATTAAAAAGTTCATTAGGCTTACCATAAATAATTATTTCTCCATTTTCTTCTTCTATATCTTCAATATCCGCATTGCCTTCAATCAAAGCATCCATAGTTTCTTCTTCAGTTAACCCTTTAAAACTAACAATACATAAATGATCATACATATAACTAACTGAACCTTGTGCTCCCATTTTTACATGACATTTATTCATAACTGCCTTAATGCTACTAACTGATCTATTAACATTATCAGTTAAGCATGACACAATTAAAGTAGAACCACTAGGTCCAAATAATTCATAATTATTTTCTACATATGTTTCATCAGCACCACTATTTACCTTTTCAATAGCTCTAGTTATAATATCACTTGGTACTTGTTCTTTTTTTGCTTTACTAACAAGTCTTTTTAAAGCACTATTGCTTTCAAGTTCTGTTCCACCTAATTTTGCAGCTTGATATATCTCTCTTGCATACATTGAATATAATTTTGCTTTAGCAGCACCAGTTTTTTGAATACTAGCCTTTCTTACTTCATAAGCTCTTCCCATATTATAAACCTCCTTTTTGGGCTTTTTTTAAAGCATCTTTAGCGGCTTCTTGTTCAGCAGCCTTTTTACTATGTGCAGTTCCTTTACCATATACAATACCATCTACAAGAACCTCAAATGTAAATTCCTTATTATGTGCAGGCCCTACTTCAGATACCATTTTATATTCTAAACATCTTCTATCTGTCTGAACATATTCTTGTAAAGCAGATTTATAATCATCAAAGAAATCTACTCTGTGTTTTTCTATTAAAGGAATTACATTTTCTTTGATATATTTTCTTGCAGTATCAATTCCCTGATCTAAATATATAGCACCAAGAAAAGACTCAAATATATCAGATACAATAGCTTTACTACTTCGTCCACCACTTTCTTCTTCACCTTTACCTAATTTTAAATATTTACTTAAATTAAGACTTTTTGCATATTCATATAAAGCTGTTTCACAAACATAATGAGCACGAAGTTTAGTTAACCTACCTTCATCTTCATCTATTTTATTATAAAGATAATCACTCATTATAAGTTCTAATACAGCATCACCTAGAAATTCAAGTCTTTCATAACTTTCTACTTTGTTTTCATTTGCAAAAGAAGTATGAGTAAATGCTGTTTCATAAAGTTTAATGTTATTGGGTTTAATCCCTAATTTATCTAACAATTCCACTTAAAATCACCTAAAGTATTATATCACTTTTAATTTATTTTGTACACTAGCTTAAAACTGATTGTTAATCCTTTTTTAAAATGTCACCTATAAATTTTTTTAAAATGTCACTTAATA
>CAVFIJ010000033.1:0-5494 GCA_963622405.1 Bacteroidaceae bacterium
ATATTCAGGAGTTTGATTAAAACCTCTTTTCATATTATTAGGAAGATTATTTGCTTTATTAAAATCAATTTTATTATTAGGATTAATTATCATTTTGTTTCCCTCCTATTCTCGCTACTGGTCCATAACTAAGTCTATAGCCATCAATAAGTCCATATTTATTTATTGCCTCCAAATGTTTTTTTGTAGGATAACCTTTATGATTTTTAAATCCATATTCAGGATATTTAGCATCTACTTCATACATCATTTTATCACGAGTAACTTTAGCAATTACACTTGCTGCGGCAATTGATGCACTTTTAGCGTCGCCCTTAATAATTGGCAAAACAGGTATGTCTAATTCTAGTGGCATAGCATCTGTTAAAACATATTCTATTTTCTTTTGTTTATTTACTTCATTTATAGCCATTATCATTGCTTTTTTACTAGCCTGATAAATATTAATCTCATCTATTTCATGTGCAGATACTATCCCTATACCATAAATAACATGCGCAGTAAGGTAGGTATAAAACTCATTTCTTTTTTTCTCTGAAAGTTTTTTAGAATCATTAAGGCCATCAAGTTTAAACACTTTTGGAAGTAATACTGCCGCTGCGACAACAGGGCCAAATAAAGGACCTCTCCCAGCCTCATCCGTACCTACAATATTTTCTATTCCTTTAGCATATAATTCATTTTCATATTTATATAAATTCATTTCTGCTCACCTTACACTAAATATTATATCAAAAAGAAAAAGAAAAAACAGCAAATATTAGTGATTTTTAAATTGGTTTACTATATTTATTAATAATAACCTCAGCAATTTTTATTCCATCCATTGCTGATGTAGTAATACCACCAGCATATCCTGCACCCTCTCCTGATGGATATATTCCTTTAATATTAGATTCTAAATTATCATCACGTAAAATTCTAATAGGTGCAGAAGTTCTACTTTCAACAGCAGATATAATAGCATCATCCATATTATAACCTTTTATTTTTGTATCAAAATATTTAATACCATCTTTTATACTATCATTAATATAATCTGGTAGGATATTATTTATATTTGCAAAACTATATTTTCCTTTAAAACAAGGATGCACTCCTCCAAAAGAAGATGATTTATTATTTTCCATATAATCTTTAAGTAACTGAACTGGAATACAACCTTTTCCCTCTTTATATGCAAGAGATTCTAATTTTCTTTGAAAAGATATACCCGCGAAAACATCAGTTCCATAATCATTAGAAGAAACCGTTACTACAATTGCACTGCAAGCGTTTTCGCCATCCCTTGTATGATTACTCATACCATTTATAGCAAGTTTTTCATCTTCAGATGAGGCATTAATTACATAACCACCTGGACACATACAAAATGTATAAACTCCTCTTTGCTTAGTAAAAGCAAGTTTATATGCTGCTGGTGGTAAATATTTACTAAAAGAACCATATTGCGTTTTATTAATAAAATCCTGTGGATGCTGAATCCTAATTCCAACAGCAAAAGGTTTACTAGTTAACTTTAAATATTTATTTAACATATAAAATGTATCTCTAGCACTATTACCAACAGCAAGTACTAAAATATCTGTATAAATAGTCCTTCCATTTACTATAATACCTTTTACTTTATTATCACTAATTATAATATCTTCTAAAGTAGCATTATATTTAAAACTACCACCATTTTTAATTATTTTATTGCGTATATTAATAATAACTTTTTTTAAAATATCAGTTCCAATATGAGGCTTATTTAAATAAAGTATATCTTCAGGTGCTCCACATGATGTAAAAATAGTAAAAACTTTCTCCATTCTTCCGTTTTTATCTTTAACTAAAGTATTTAGTTTACCATCAGAAAAAGTTCCAGCACCCCCTTCACCAAACTGAATATTAGAATTAATATTTAAAATATTATTATTTAAAAAAGCCCTAACTGTTTTTTCTCTATCTTCTATTTTTTCTCCTCTATCAATTATAATTGGTTTATATCCTAATTCTGCTAGTATATATCCACAAAATAATCCAGCAGGTCCTGCTCCTACAATTATTGGTCTTGTTTTCAGTGAAACATTACCCTCTTTTGGATATTTATATTTTGGATCGTTTGGGATAAAAACATTATCATTAAATTTTATATTTTCTTCATTATGCACCAATAAATCAAGTTCATAAACAAAACAGACTCTATTTTTATTGCGGGCATCAATAGATTGCTTATGAATTTTATAATCAAGAACCTTTGTACCTATTTTTTTTGATGCGTATTTTATAATATTTTCTTTTGTATTTTTATCTACGGGTATTTTAATACCTCTTACTCTAATCATTAGTTGCCTTACCTCCAAGCATTCCACTTATAAAAGCAAATGATAAATTATACCCACCACAATCAGCATCAACATCTAATAGTTCGCCTGTTATATATAAATCTTTAACTATTTTAGATTCCATAGTATTTAAATTAACTTCATTAATATCAACACCACCTGTACATACCTGAGCTTTATCAAAACTATTTGTACCTGTTATATTAAAATCAAATGCTACTAGTGCATTACATAATTTATTTTTTTCTTTTTTTGTTAAATCATCATAATATTTTAAACCATTAATATCTGCTTTATATAAAACTGCTTTAATTAATTTATAGTGCATAAACCCTTCTAAAAATTCTGAAATGTTTCTGCCTGTAACAAGTTTACTTCTAGTTTCTAAAAAATTAAATACATCATTTACAAATGGCATAAAATTAATCTTTATTTTAACCTCTTTATTTAAATTTAAAGAGACCAAATAACTTAAATTAAAAACGCATATTCCACTTATTCCATAATCTGTAAACTGAAGCTCTCCTTCTTCTTCTTTAATCAGTTCATCATCTATATATAAACTAACTATTCCAGTTGCTCTAATACCACTTAAGTCTTTTAAAAACTTAGAATCACTTCTAAGTGCCGTTAATGCTGGAAGTACTTTTTTTATTTTATGCCCAAAGCCTGTGGCAAGTTCATAACCTAAATCAGTACCGAATTTAGATGCTAAAGAACCACAAGCTAAAATTACCTTATCCGCCTTTATATCATCATTTATAATAAATTTATCTTTTTTTTCTATTTTTGTTACCGTATAATCAGTAATAATCTTTACACCACAAAGTTTTGCCTCTGTCATAAGAGCCTCTTTAATAGAAGTTGAAGATTCAGAATAAGGATAATAATATCCTTTTTTTATTTTAGGAACAATACCAATTTTATTAAAAAAATCTAATATTTCATCTTTGTTATTATTAATTAAATCTTTTAAAAAGTAATTATGATAATGAGCAATATTTTGATCACTATTAAAATAATTACATTTACCATTACCACTAATAAGTATTTTTTTACAAGTTTTATTATTTTTCTCAAGTATAATAACATCATTATTTATTGATGCATATATTGCCGCAAGTAAACCAGATGCACCAGCACCAACAACTACAACTTTACTCATATAAATATCTTCCTTTCAATTAAAATAATAATATACATTCATGTATGTGTCAATGACTTTCGGATAAAGAAAAAGAAGTTATTAAACTTCTCCAATAACAATTAAAACCATAGGTTTACATTCAGTTTGTTCATATAAATATTTCCCTACTTTATCTCTAATACCAGATTTAATCTTAGCAAAATCTACATAATTAGTTTTAGTATGTTCTTTTATAACTTCTAAAGATAATTTTTCTGTTTCTTTAATTAAATCAATATTATCTTTAACAAAAATAAATCCTCTTGTAAGTACTTCTGGTCCAGCAAGTATATCTTTTGTTTTTTTATCAAGAGTTGCTGTAATAATTACAATACCATTATCACTTAGCATTTCTCTATCTTTTATTACAAGTTCTCCCACATCTCCAGCTGATGTACCATCAATTAAAATATCATCAACAGGTACTTTACTACCATTATCTACTAATTTTCCATCTTCAAAGCAAACAACTTCGCCGTTTAATTTAAGCAAAATATTTTCTTCTTTCATACCTGCTTTTTTAGCAGCCCTAGCATTAGCAACCTGATGACGATATTCACCTATTACAGGCATATAATATTTAGGCCTCATCAAATCAAGCATTAACATAAGATCTTCTGATGATGCATGATGTGATGGAAATTTCTTACTACTAAGTTCTACCACATTAGCACCTATTCTAGCAATATTATCTTCAATTTTAGTCGCAGTATGTTCCATACCATCATATACAGGAGATGCAAATACTACAGTATCATCTTTATTTATAGTTATAAATTTATCATAACCTCTTAATATTCTACTTAGATTTGAAAAAGGTTTTTCTCTTTCATCCGATACTAATACAACTACTTTAGGATCAGTAACATGATGAATATTATATATCCTTTTTTTATCAAAATTAATATAATGCATATCAATAGATTTTAAAATTAAGTTTTCTAAAGCTTTACCCATAATAACTACTTTCCTATCAGTAAGCATAACTTCATTAAATAATTCTTGTATACGATATAACTGAGCTTGATAAATATTATATAATATTCTACCATCATAATGATTTAAAATTTCTGATACCATCCTACTTGTCCTATGAGCAGGAGATGTAAAACCTTGTTTGTCAGCATATAACGATTCAGAAAGTAAACATAATACACCTTGCTTACCAACATATGCAAGCTTACCAATATCTGTTTTATATGCTCCAAGCATAGTTGAATCAAACATAAAATTACCCGTATAGAATATGGCCCCATCTTTAGTGTTAATAACATATCCCACTGCATCAGGAACAGTATGAGTTAATGATATAGGAAATACACTAACTTTGCCAAAATTAATCTTTTTATGAGGAATAACCTCTATTAAATTATCAGTAGGTATTTTTTCCTCCATTAATTCATCTTTAATAATTTCTAGTGTAAATTTAGTTCCATATATATTAATTTTAGGAATTTCTTTTAATATATCACATATTGCTCCCATATGTTCTTGATGTCCGTGTGTTATAAAAATACCTTTTATTCTTTTTAAATTATTTTTAATATAATCATAATTTGGAATTATATAGTCAACTCCAAGCATTTTATCATCTGCATATTTAAGTCCGGCATCTAATATAAATACATCTTTGTCAACTTCTATAACATACATATTTTTCCCATTTTCATTTTGCCCACCTAAAGCAAAAATATTTATTTTACTCATTTTTTCTCCTTTCTTTGTGAACTTGCCTAAACATTATAACAAAAATATATTCAAAAAGCAAACAGCCAAATTCACACCACATTGTCTATTCTAAAAAGAAATGACTTTTTTATAAAAAGCATACCAAAGTTTATAATGTAAATCCCTTTCTTTAGTTAAATGCATTCTCGCTTTTTATTTAGTAATAAATAAAAAAAACTATATAAGCGTTAGCTATATAGTTTTAATTTAACATAATTATTCTTTATATGCTGTAATTTCTTTAGAATAA
>CAVFIJ010000034.1:0-2683 GCA_963622405.1 Bacteroidaceae bacterium
ATGCTATATTAGGTTTTATTGATGATTATCTTATTGTCAAAAAACATAATAATAAAGGTTTTTCTATATTCATAAAATTATTGATACAACTAGTAATTGCTTTAGTATTCTTTTATGTATTTTTAAGTAGTGGTAGTGATCCTACTATAAATGTAAGAGGAATTAATATTAATTTAGGATGGTTTTATGGTATATTTTTACTATTTGTTTTAGTTGGTAGTAGTAATGCTGTAAATATCACAGATGGATTAGATGGCCTTGCTGGTGGCTTATGTGCCATTGCTTTTGCAAGCCTTGGAATACTTTGCTTTGGTTCAACATGGACAAATGGAAGTGAAGCCTTAGCTATTTTTTGCTTCATTGTAGTTGGATGTTTAATAGGCTTTTTAGTTTATAATTGCTATCCGGCTAAAGTATTTATGGGTGATACTGGTTCACTTGCCCTAGGGGCAGCACTAGGTAGCGTTGCTATTATAACAAATTATGAAATTACTTTAGGAGTAATTGCTGGTGTATTTATAATTGAAACACTTAGTGTTATTATTCAACTTATTGCTATAAAAAAATTTCATACAAAAGTTTTTTTAATGGCACCCCTTCATCATCACTTTGAAAAACTTGGATGGAGTGAAGTAGATATAGTAAGATTATTTTGGTCAATTGGGTTAATCCTTGGTATGGCCGCAATATGTTTTGGAGTATGGATTTAAAAGGAGAGAAGAAAATGAGTAAAACAAAAGAAATTGAAATAACAATAAAAGGAAAAGAGTGGGAAGAATATTATAATAAAGCTTATAATAAAGTTGCTAAAACTTGTAAAATTGATGGTTTTAGACCTGGTAAAGCCCCAAAAAATTTAATATTAAAAAAATATGAAAGAAATATTTTAATTGATGCTGCAGATGCCGCAAGTGAAACAGCTTATATGAAAATGATTAAAAAAGCTGATGATGTTATTAATGATATAGTTACGCATCCTTCAATAGAAGTTAAAAAATTAGATAATAATGGTGTTACATTCCATTATACATTAATTTTAAAACCTGATGTTAAATTAGGCAAATATAAAAATTTAGATGTAAAAAAAGAAAAAGCTAAAGTAACTAAAGAAGAAGTAAAAAGTGTAATAGATAGTATGCTTAAAAAGTATGCTGAAAATGTAATAAAAGATGGTAATGTTCAAAACGGAGACATTGCAGTTATTGATTATGAAGGCAGTGTAGATAATGTTCCATTTGAAGGGGGAAAGGGTGAAAACTATTCTCTTACCATTGGTAGTGGTACATTTATCCCTGGTTTTGAAGAACAATTAATAGGTATGAAAAAGGGAGAAACCAAAGACATAAAAGTTACTTTCCCAAAAGAGTATCATGCCGAAGATTTAAAAGGTAAAGAAGCTACTTTTAAAGTTACTGTAAATGAAATTAAAGAAGTAAAGATACCTGAATTAGATGCAGACTTTTTTGCTGATTTAGGTATGGAAAATGTAGATACAAAAGAAGCATTAGAAGCTAAAATATCTGAAAATCTTTTAACTCATAAAGAAAACGAATTAGAAGGTAAATATATAGATACTTTATTAGAAGAAGCTGCAAAGAGTGTAGAGGTTGAAATTCCAGAAGTTATGACTGAAGAAGAACTAGACCGTATGTTAGAACAATATGAACAAAATTTAAAAAATCAAGGTTTATCTTTAGAACAATTTTATAAATTTACAGGTAGTGATGAGAAAGTTTTAAGAGAGCAAATGACTGAAGAAGCTAACAAAAGAATAAAATTAAGACTTATGCTTGAAGAAATAGCAAATGTAGAAAACATAGAAGTAACTGAAGAAGAGGCAGACAAGAAAGCTGTAGAATATGCTGAAAAATATCAAATGGAAAAAGATGAGTTCATAAAACTATTTGGTGGTATTGAAATGATTAAATATGATATTAAAATGCATAAAGCAGTAGACATTATAAAAGCATAAAATCTAGAATAATCTAGATTTTTTTGATTTTTAAGAATATTAAATTTATTTCGTGTATAATGGTAATGTAGTAGATATAACACTTTAGTTATCTTTTATAAAATATTATTTTCTTACTTGCAAGGCAATAATATTTTTAATATAATTATTATGTGAGGTGATAAGAGAATGATAGAAAAATTAAATTTAGTACCTCATTTACCAGGATGTTATTTAATGAAAAATGCTGATGGCGTTATTATATACGTAGGTAAGGCTAAGGACTTAAAAAATAGACTTAATTCTTATTTTCATTCATCACATACAGGTAAAACTGCAAAACTAGTTAGTGAAATTAGAAATTTTGAATATATTGTTGTTTCTTCTGAAACAGAATCTTTAATTTTAGAAATTAATTTAATAAAAAAATATGATCCTAAATACAATATTTTACTTAGAGATGATAAAACATATCCATATATAGAACTTACTAATGAAAATGTTCCTAGATTAAGTGTTGTAAGAAAGCCTCATTTAAAAAAAGATAAAACTAATTTATTTGGTCCTTATCCCAATGTAAATGCTGCAAGAGCAACTGTTAATTTATTAAATCGCATATATCCACTTAGAAAATGTAAAACTTATGCTAAAAGGCCCTGTTTATATTATCATATAGGGCAGTGTTTAGGATACTGTACTAATAAAATTGATAAAAACGTTATAGATAATATG
>CAVFIJ010000035.1:0-6242 GCA_963622405.1 Bacteroidaceae bacterium
ATATATTATGCTTGGAGATGATTGATAAGTGATTACTTATATGAAAGATAATAATATTAAAAATATATTAAAAGGTGTTTTTGTTATTTTTCTTTTTTTTGCTTTTAGTATTTATAAAACGTTTCCGTTAGAAGTATTACATTTAGATTTTAAATCTTTACCTACTTTATTTAAAGAATGTTATAATATTTTTGCAGAAATAATTCTTATTTTAATTATTGTTTTGATTTTTAAGGATGAATATAAAAAGGCTTTTGCAGATATTAAAAATAATCATATGGCATATTTTAGTAAGAATTTTAAGTTTTATTTAATTGGTGTAATAGTGATGATGGGATCTAATTATTTAATTAGTTTACTTGGTGGAGGAGTATCTGAAAATGAAAGTGCTATTAGAGGTCAATTTTCTTTATATCCTATATATACTTATATTGCTTCTGTTTTTCTTGCACCTATATTAGAGGAAAGTGTGTTTAGGCTAAGTTTTAGAGCTATTTTTAAAAATAAATTAGCATATATACTAATTTCTGGGCTTGTATTTGGTATTCTTCATTTAAGTGGTAGTTTTAACAGTCCACTAGTCCTTTTACATCTTATATCATATAGCAGTTGCGGTATTATGTTTGCTTATATTATGACTAGGACAAATAATATATTAGTTTCTACTGGTTTTCATTTTATGCATAATGGAATTTTAATGAGTTTACAAGTTATGGCACTCTTAGCTTAATAATTTATGATAAAGGCTTTAGTCTTTATTTTTTTTGTGCTAAAATTAAATAGGTGAAGACAATGGATAATAATGAAAATAGATATATTTTTCTTAAAATATTTTTGTTTTTTATTTTTTGTATTGGTATGGTTTATTTATATGGAACATATATTGAGCCAAAGGAACTTATGGTTAATGAGTATAAGATTAAGACAAGTAAAATAACTGATAATTTTAAAGGTTTTACTATTGTTCATTTATCTGATATTCATTATATGGGTAATAAGGATTTATCTAGGTTAAAAAGTACAATAAATAAAGTTAATGAATATAAGCCTGATATTGTGGTAATTACTGGCGATTTGCTTGATAAGAATTCTAAGATAAATAATAATTCTGCTTCTTTTGCTGGTGAGTTACTTGCGAAGATAGACGCTACTTGTGGTAAGTATATTATAAGTGGTGATGAGGATGAAGGATGGGATGAATGGGAAAATATTATTAATGATGGTGGTTTTATTAATTTAAATAATAGTTATGATACAGTTTATAAAAATGGTTATGATAGTTTGCTTATTGCGGGTATTTCATCTTTTAGTGATAAGGAAGATATTATAAATAAGAATCAAAAGACGGAAAATTATTTAAATTCTTTTGAAACAGGAGGACCTATTTATAAAATTTTATTAATGCATGAGGGGGATTATATAGATAGTCTTGAAAATAATACTTATGATTTAGTTCTTGCAGGTGGTTCAATGGGAGGAAAGGTTAGTATACCTTTTTATGGACCACTTATAAAATATAGTGGGTCTAAAACTTATGTAAATGGGTTTTATAAAATAAATAACAATAAAACTGATATGTATGTTTCAAATGGTGTAGGTACTTCTTTTCCATCGTTTAGGTTATTTAATAAGCCATCTATGAATGTATATAGGTTAACAAAATAAAATAGTGCTTAGGCACTATTTTTGGATTACAACTGTTTTGGTTATCATGTCTTTTAGAGTTTGTTTTTTGGGCGAAACAAGGCAGATGATTGTACCAAATATTATTATGTTTTCAAGTATTGAAATAAATATTCTAGTTAATGATTTGATGAAGCTTATTTTTTCTCCATTATAATCTGCGACTTTTATATTCATTGCCATTTTACCAAAGGTTGCCCCTTTTCTACTTTCCATAAATGGAAAATAGAAAAATAAGATAACTAGAACTATTATTAGGAAACATATATACCAAATTTTTAATAACGGTCCTAAGTTAAAGTCTGATATTACATAAGATGGTATTAGAAAAAGAGTTATATTAGCAAAAAGCCAAAGTAGTGCTATATCTATTATATAGGCTATGAATCTTGATATAACATTTGCATAGTATAATTCGTTATTTTCTATTTTTTCATTTATTACATAGGTATGTGTGAGCATATTACTTAATGATTGTTTATTTTTACTGAATATGATAAATAAATAACCTATACCAAGGGTTAATATATTTATTATTTTATATAAGTTATGTTTGAAAGCTTCTTTATAACTTAAAGGTAGTCCTTTAGCGTCTACAACTTTTATACCTACTATTCTTTCACCATAGGTTGCTAGATTTTTTGAATAGTGACAAAATACGCAATAGAAAAAATAGAAAATAATTATACAAAGTACAGCAATGATTAATAAATATGGATGATTATGCCAAAAGTTATAGTTAAATATTAATTTAAAGTTAAATTTTAAACAGAAACAAAAGATGATTATAAAAAGGACGGTTATTAGTAATAAGTCAAATTCTTTTGCAACTGTTCTTTGAATAAATCCTGCATATTTAGGTATTTTAAGTTTTCTTTCTTCTTCAAATTTGTCTATCATTTTATGAAGGTCTGTAAGATTATAATTACAGTGCGGACACTTTTCAAAATGTCCTTCTAATAATCTTCCACAATTTGGACAACCACTTTGCATATTATCACCCCTTTATATAGTAAAAAATAAATATTTTCATATTTACTTTCTAACTATTTCTTATAATGTTTATATAGTTATTTACTTTTTCACTCCAACTACTGCTTGAGGCATATTTAGAGTTCATTGCTTGTGCTGTAGTTAGTCCTTTATCCCAATAATTAGTTTTTATATTATATATGAAACTACTTATACCAGTTTCTAGGCTATCAAAGGCTGCATAAGATGTGTTATTACATTTTTGGGTGCCACCTTTCATTCCTCCTACGTTATTACACTGTGTAACATTAGTACTACATTTCCATTTACAACCGGTTTCATGAAGTGCGATGGCAGTTACTAGGTAAGGGTCTACTCCATATTCAATAGCATATTTAGCAAAATAAATACCTGTACCACTTAAGGAAGAGTTAAGGCTTTTATTTAGTTTATCTGCTAGCTGTTTTAAGGTAAGACCTTCATATACAGTGTTTTCTTGTTCTTCTGTTTTAGTTTCTATTTGAGGTGTTGCTGTACTTTCACTAGTAGTTTTTACTTCTTCCTTTTTTGTTTCTTCTATAATAGGCTCAGCGACTGCGAGGTCAATTTCTGTTGTTTCTTCAGCAGTTTGTTTTTCTACGTTTACTATTTGATTACTTGCTAGTTCATTATTATTTAGACTATAAGTATCACTGTTTCTAAAAAATATTTCTGTTATGTGAGGGGTAACAAATGCTACTAGTAGTCCAAAGACAATAACAGTTCCAACCATTGTATTAGGTTTCATTTACATCTCTCCTACATTCTTGTATTAAGTTTACCATTAAATAAAGGGCAAGTCAAATTGATGAAAACCTGTGTCACCCTTTAAATTTAAGGGTTTTTAAATATATAAAAAAATTTATTATATTATTATGATAATTTTTTTTATTTAAGTTTAAAAAAGGATAGATGAATCTATCCTAATTTCTTTGACTGCCTAGTGTTTGGGTAAGTTTCATTTCTATATCTTTTTCACTTCCACTACGGTTTATATGTAATTTAACTGTATCTCCAATAGAATGTTTATACAAAATATATTTGAATTTAGCTGAGCTATCAACTTTTGTTCCATCTACAGATAAGATAACATCTCCTGCTTTTAAGCCTGCTTTTGATGCATCTCCTTTTTCTTCAACTGATGCAATGACAACTCCTGAAGTTATATCAGAATCTATATCAAATTTATATCTTGAAAAATAGTTGCTATTGCTAACATCATATAAAGATACTCCGATGTATGGTCTTTCTATATTTTCGCCTTTTTCTAATTTATCTACTTCTGATGATGCAAGTTCAATTGGTATAGCAAAGCCCATTCCCTCAATTTCATCGTTTACAAGTTTACTTGAGGTGATTCCAATAACTTCACCATTTATGTTTACAAGAGGCCCTCCACTATTGCCTGGATTTATAGAGGCATCTGTTTGTAAAACTTCAATCATATAACTTGACCCTGTATCACTATCTGATAGGGTTACTTCTCTATTAACTCCAGATAGTATTCCTTTAGTAACTGTTCCCATGTATGTTGTTCCTACTGGTGTACCTACTGTAAATACAGTATCCCCAATTTTACTTTTTGAACTATCTCCTAGTGATGCGACTTCGAGAACTTTATCTGCATCAATTCTTAGAACAGCGATATCTGTATAGCTATCTCCTCCTAAGTATGTTGCATCTACTTCGTTATTGTCCATTGTTACAACTTTTAAACTAGATGCACCTGACACTACATGGTAATTAGTTAAGATATATCCATATTTGTTATCTTTTTTATAAACAAATCCACTTCCTGAACCAGATGTTTGTTCATTAGTAATACTTTCAACTACGACAACAGAATTATAAATTTTATCTACTGCTTCACTAATAGAACCTTCTTCTGTGATTGTTACATTTTTTGATGATGTAGTTTGCACTTCATCTTTATCTTGAAAATATAATGTACCAAGAACTCCCGCCATAACGGCAATAACTAAAACAATTATTTGAATAATTTTTTCTCGCATATAAATCCTCCTAAATATTTTTTATTTCAAACCAATTATCTGGAAATCCTATCCTATTTAGAATGTTTTTAAGTGGTATTACATCTATTTTTTTATCAAGGATAGCCACCTCATAGTTTATTTGGTTAATCATTACTTTAAAGTCGTTTTCACGAAGTAAAGATTTTAAAATAATAACTAGGCTAAATAAATCATTTTTACCATAAATGTAAGCATCATCAACTTTTTTTATGTTTAGTAGTTCATGGTATTTAGTATCTGGAATTAGTTTTTGAATCCGATGGTCATATAAGATATCTTCATGGGCACATACGTTTCTAAAGTTAGCAAGGGTTTTTAGATAGATTCCAAGTGTATCTGGGCAAATATTATATATTTCTGATACGCTTTTTTTATCTTCATGTTTTAAAATATCATAAAATTCAGACATAATGCCAAAGGATAAGACTTTGACTACTACCCACATTGGAATATATCCATAGTTAAGTGAGTAGTGGGCAGTTGCTGAATGTTTTGGAGCATTTACACGTATTTGCCTTTTTACCTTATTAAGTACGTCTTTAACTTGTCTTCCCGCTAGTTTATCTTGAGTATAGTTTCCTGGGTTCAAATAGTCTTTTTCTCTAAATCCATACTTCTTTGATAATTGGTAACTAATGATAGATTTTATATTGTTTTCAACAATTAAAATATTTTGGAAAAATATATTTCTAAGTTTTCTATCAAAAACAAAGGTTGCGTATAGTTCATCAAATGTTGTACCTTGTAAGAAGTTATTTGTTCTTCCACTTGATACAAACATGTGTCTATAACCACTAATAAAGAAGTAATTTTCCATTAGTAATATTTCTTTTGCTTCAGCCTCATTCTCAATAAGTAAACCTCTATTTCTTAGAATATCAATTTGTTCACTTACTGTTTTAAACATTTTATTCTTCATGGTATTCACCTATCACTAATTATAACATATTTTACACTGGTTTTGTGAAAATACTATGAATTTGCAAAATATTTAATTACGGCTTTACTAACAACAGCCGCTACTTTTTCGTGATATTTTGTATCTTGAAGTAATAGTCTTTCGTTTGGATTAGAAAGAAAGCCTACTTCAAAGAGTATTCCTGGTCTATTTATGCGGTGTTGCATATATTTAGTATTGTTTTCTTTATATTCTCTATTTGTTTCAAGATATCTTTGGACTTCTTCTGAAAATATTTTGGCTAATTTTTCATTTTCTTTATTAATACTATCATAATATATTTGGGCACCATACCAACTTTCGCTTTCACTTGCGTTTAGGTGGATAGAAATAAATAGATCACAGCCTGATTTGTTTATTATGTTTGCTCTTCTTGATAAATCGCTTCTTTTTCGGTTATAGGCATTTGGAACTGCTAAGTCATAATTACCATATCTTGTTAGATATACAGTTGCACCTTCTGCGTTTAAAGTTTTCATGATGGCTTTTGATATTTTTAGGTTTAAATCTGATTCACGAATACCTTTATAATAGGCACCACTATCGGTGCCACCATG
>CAVFIJ010000036.1:0-2258 GCA_963622405.1 Bacteroidaceae bacterium
CTACAGGATCATAAACCTTAATTTTAGCATTCATTTTTAACAGCTTAATAATATTGTCGACAGAAGGTGCCGCCCGCAAATCATCTGTTCCAGGTTTAAATGTCACTCCTAAAATTGCGATAGTTTTATTCTTTAATTCCTTTAAATTATTAACCATCTCATCAAACAAAATACATCTTTGTTTTTCATTAACATCCATGCAAGCTTTTATTGTTTTTAACTCAATATTCTTATATTTGGCAATTTCGTAAAGTGCCTTAGTATCTTTAGGAAAACAAGAACCCCCATAACCAATTCCAGCCTTTAAAAATTCCTTTCCTATTCTATTATCATATCCCATGCCTTTGGTAACATATTCTATATTGGCACCATTTTTTTTACATAAATTAGCAATTTCGTTTATATAAGATATTTTTAATGCTAAAAATCCATTGCAGGCATATTTAATCATCTCAGCACTATTTCTATCTGTTACAATAAACGGTATATTATATGGTGGTTTTAATAATGGCATATATAATTTTTTCATTATTTGTATATCTTTTAGGTTGTTGCAGCCTATAATAATTCTTTCTGCATGTAAGGTATCATTTATAGCATTACCTTGAGATAAAAACTCAGGGTTGCTAACTACATTAATTTTATAGGTTGTGTTAGCTTTAAAATATTTTTCAATCTGTTCAGATGTTCCAACTGGAACCGTTGACTTTATTACAACCACACAATCATTATCAATATTTTTTACTATATCATAACAAGCTTGGTAAATATAAGATAAATTCGGCAATCCTTTGTCATCTTCGGGTGTACCAACCGCTAAAAATATCACATCAACATTGTGAAAGGCAAGTTCTTTATCAGTTGTATATTTTATTTTCTTTTTTACATTTATCATCATATCAACTAAACCTTTTTCAAAAATGGGTGGTTGATCATTGTTAAGCTTTTCTATTTTTTCTTCATCCACATCATAACATACAACTTTGTGTCCAATATAAGACAAACACACTCCTGTAATTAAGCCAACATATCCTACACCAACAACTCCAATTTTCACAAAACCACTCCCCACTTATTATATATTAAATAATAAAAGATAAATCATTTAAAATGAAAATAAGTATTATTCTACAACATGATTTTTTCCATATTTTACCACAAATTATGCTTACTTTCAATGGTAATTGTTCCCTCATCTAACTTTGGTAGGGGCATTTTTTGTTTGTTCTTTGCCATCATTAAGCACCTCCTTTGCCAAAGAAGAATATGCACTTGCTACTGTTCCGCTTTTATCATAATTAAAGACACTTCCACCTGATGAAGTAGATTCAGCAGTTTTAACAGCTCGGGGTATTTGTGTATTAAATAGTTTTAATACACTACCGTAATTATCTTCTAATTGAGTGGCTATCTCTTTTGGGAGATTAGTTCTTGAATCGACCAAGGTGAGTAATGCTCCCTCTATTTTAAGAGTAGGATTTATTTGTCTTCTAACTTTATTTATTATTTTAAATAAATCAGTCATACCTCTTAAAGCAAAGTATTCGCTTTGTACTGGTATGATAACACTATTCGCACTAGCAAGAGCATTTATAGTAAGCATACCTAAACTTGGCTGACAATCTAAAAGGATATAATCATAATCATCTTTAATACTAGATAGACAGTTCCTTAAAGTATATTCTCTACTCATTGCATAAGTTAATGAATTTTCTAATGCTGATAAGGAAAGATTAGATGGAATTAAATCCACATTTTCTTTATGGTGTAATATACTTTCCTTTATTTTTATTTCTTCATCGTTCGTTGACTGCTCCATTAAATCAGTTAAAGTATACTTCAACTTAGTTTCATCATAAAAGCCTGCATAAGTAGTCAAATTACTCTGAGAATCAACATCTATCAATAATACTCTTTTTCCTTGTTTCGCCAACGCTACACCAAAATTGAAAGTTGTTGTTGTTTTTCCAACTCCTCCCTTTTGGTTAGTAATTGCAATTACCTTACACTTACCTTCTTGCATATCTCATTCCTCCTTCCTTTCTAAAAAGCCACCTTAATTTAATAAGATGGCTATGTATTTCATTTCTTGCATAAAAAAGAACTGATCACTATAATCAGCTTAAATATGTTTAATGAATTTTATATAATTTCAAAATTGTATTAAGGTATTTAAAATTAGTTTAATGTCTATATTCTTAATAAGTGGTTTTATTATAACCACAATTACTCTCTTTGTTATCTATATTATATAAGAA
>CAVFIJ010000037.1:0-6730 GCA_963622405.1 Bacteroidaceae bacterium
TTATTTTAAATGTAATTTTTTATTCATTATATAATCCATTTATTTTACTTAAGTCTTCATTACTTAATTGATTTAATACCCATTTATCATCTTGTTTACTTACAGTTAGATATAAAGTATATTTAGTTTCATCCTTTGAACTTTTAAGTTTTTCTAAACGATATTTACTATATTTAATCTCACTATAATTTCCATTTTCATCTTTAAAATTATCTTCATTTGCGGCTCTATAAGCTTCTGTTTCACTTATAACATCTGCATAATCAATTACTGTTATTTCTACCTCTACAGTGGCAATATCTCCATCTATTGTTTCATCTTTAATTTCATATTTTAAATTTTTATATTGCTCTTTAAATAAATTTAAATAGTCTTCCTTAGTCTCTGAGGTTATACTTGAATCAGAATCAAGTGTTGTATTTAAGTCTTCTATAACACTATCATCTAATTTTTGATATTTATCTAAATACTGTTCTACTTTTTTTGTTGGGGTATTATTAAGAGATGTACATCCTACTAATAGAAATATTGTTAGTAATGATAATAAGATTTTTTTCATAATATTTTCCTCCTCTAAATTTATTATGAGAAAAATATTATTTTTTATTCTTTTATTTTCTTTTTTTAAGCTCTTTAGCAATATTTTTAATATTAACTTTTTTATTTAATTTTTTAATATTTTTATCTATTTCTTTTAAATTAACATATTTTAAATTAACTGGAAGTTCAATTTTAAAATCAGGAAAGGCTTGAACTAGACGTTTATGTAAGAAAGACGTATTTTTAAGTACTTCTTTAACCTTATCATTAACAATCTCTGTTGCATCTTTAACACCATCTAAATCAACATCTTTAATTTTAGATATAATATTGAAAGATACTATAACATCTAAAATAAATATAACTAATAAAACTATAACAAGCATATTTAGAGGGAAAAGTGGTATTTTATATAAAATATTTAAAAATAGTGGATTTAAAAAATGTAATACAATAAATCCTAAAAAGCCAAAAGCGATTGTATTTGATAAACAAATTCTTCCTTCTAAGTTAAAAGGTTTATCACTATAATCCCACCATCTTGTTTTAAATATTTTTTCCATCAAATATCCTGTTAAATACTCAATTATAGCACATAGTAAACAAGACATAACAAATAAACTAAGTGTATCATTTTGATATTTTTGTAAAAATATTGTAATAGCAATCGCACCACATCCATAGATAGGACAGCATGGTCCTATTAAAAAACCTCTGTTTACTAATTTTTTACTGGTAGAATATGCTCCCAGTATATCTACTATCCAGCCTAAAAAAGAATAAATCATAAATAGTAATATAAGATATCTAATATCCATTTTATCACCTTACTTCGTTAATAATTTTATCACTTATTGTTTTTTATTTCAATTAATAATAGAAAAAAACCTAAACAAAATGTTAGGTTTATATTAATCTATTTTCTAAGCAGCTTTAGCCATTGTAGCTTCTTTAGTCATTTCTGCACTTTTTGTTTCTTCTATTGTTTGAATAAGTTTTTCTCTACTTCCCTCAACAACTTTATAATATTCATCATATAAACTAGTAAATATCCATTCATCATTCGCAAGAGATGGAAAACTTTCTATCATATCAGTCTGTATATCATAAATTTTTGATGGCTTTCCATTAAGTCTTCCTTGATAATTTTCATTCATACTTTCAAACATACTATTTGCCCTCCGCTTCTAACATTGCTTTTACTACTGTCGCAGAATCGTTATTAAAATAAGCATCATACAAAAGATCATTACCAATAATTTTACCAACTAAGTTTGTTAAGATAATTTCATCAATAAAGAAATTATTATCAACATCACCAACTAAATTATTTGTAAGTATCTCTGTATATCCTTCATTAAGAGCACATAAGGTATCATTCTCATTATTAAAACCATAATAATTATCTTTAGCCGTTATCATACCAAGTAGAGCATGCATAAACCAGTGTTTTGCATCAGATTCTTCAAATCTTCCAGAATTAATTAAAATTTCATTTGTATGTGGATTATATTTGCATGGTAGTTTAACTAAATACATGCTTTCCCTTTTAATAGATAAGGTTTTAAGTCGATTGCAAAAATTAGTAAGATTTACATTACTAAATGAATTATTAAATATTTGAGCAAGTTCAAAGATGTTATTTTTGACCTCATCAGTAATATTCTTATTTTCTTCCAAAGCAGCATGTATTGTTTCGATCATAATCCAATCACCTATAACCAATTATAGCACACCCCCTAAAAAATGTATACCCCAAATTTTTTTAAATTTACAATTTGCCATCAAAATTTCCTTACGCTTTAATATATTAAAAGATGTTATATAGGTTTATTTCATTTGCGTTTACCATTAAAATATTATATAATTAAAAAGATTTAGAAAAGGATGATTATATGTACCGTAAAACATATGCAGAAATTAATTTAGATGTATTAAAGAATAATATTAAAAATATTAAAAGCAATTATAAATATGAATATTATATTGGTATTGTAAAAGCTGGAGCTTATGGACATGGGGATTATATAATAAATACCCTTATTGAAAGTGGAATAAATTATCTTGCGGCATCTTCTTTAGAAGAATGTTTAAACATAAGAAAAAGAAATAAAGAGATAAAAATACTATGTTTAGAACCTATAAATATAGAGTATTTAAGTATTGCTGAAGATAATAATATAACTATAACTGTCCCTGATTTAAAATACTTAAAAGAAATTGATAACAAATTAAAACTTACTATACATTTAAAAATAGATAGTGGAATGAATAGACTAGGAATTAAAGATAAAAATGAATTAAAAGAAGCTTATGATTTACTTACTAAGAATAATAATTTATACTTAGAGGGTATATATACTCATTTTGCGACAAGTGGAATATGGGATAAACACTGGGATAATCAGCTTACTAAGTTTGAAGATATAACTAGTACAATAAATTTAAAAGAGATAAAAATTATTCATTTAGGAAGATCTCTTACACTTGTTAATCATCCTAAAATTAAGTTTGCAAACGGTATTAGACTAGGTATTGTTATGTATGGATTTTCTCAAAATTTAAAAGAACCCACAGGGCTTAGAAAAATTAAAAGAGATTACTATTTAAAAAAGTATGGTATTAGTAAAACATCATTGGCTAATAACTTAAAACTAAATACTGCTTTTAGACTATATAGTGAAATAATGCATATTAAACAAGTTAAAAAAGGTGAATTTGTAGGTTATGGTGCTAAATACGTTGCTGATAAAGATATATATATCGGAATAATACCAATAGGCTTTGCTGATGGCTTCTTGAAACAAAATGAAGGAAGATTTGTTACTATAAATAGTAAAAAATACAGAGTTATTGGGGAAATAGGTATGGATATGACAACAATAGAAATAGATGAAACAGTAAAATTACATGATAAAGTACTTTTATATAATGAAATAACCAAAGAAGCTCATCAAATGGGAATAAGTAGTTATACTTTACTTACGTCTATAACAAACAGAGTTCCAAGAGTTTATATAGAAAATAGTAAAAAAACAGAAATAAAATACTAAGGAGGATATATGGAATTTGAAGTAATAATCCTAGGTAGTGATGCAAATGCTTATTATATGGCTAGGTGCTATCACGAAGCTTATAATAGAAAAGCCAAAATACTATCTGCAAAACCAATGAGTTTTGTAAATCATTCAAAAATTATAGATAAGACATATAATGAGGATTTATGGGATGAAGATAAGTTTTCAAATATATTAAATGAATATGTAAAAAAATTGCAAGCAAAGAAAATAGTATGCATATCTTCAAATGAAACTTATGCAAGAGCATTAGTAAAAAATAAGAAGAAATTAGATAAAAGAATTCTTTTTAATTATGTAGATTTAGATTTTTTAGATTCTTTAATAATGAAAGATAAATTCTTTTTAAAATATCAAGATTCAAATCTTTTACCTAAAACAATAATATATAATGTTAATGATAAACTAGAAATTCCCTTTGACTTCCCTATTATAATAAAACCCGCTAATGTAATAACTTATAATCATATAGATTTTGAGGGTAAAAAGAAAATTTATAAATTAAATAATATGGATGAAGTTAATGAGACTATAAATTATATTAAAAAAAGTAATTATAAAGATAATTTAATTATTCAAGAATATATTGAGGGTGATGATAGTAGCCTTTTTGATGCTGTTGTTTATTGCAATCAAGATGGTATATGTCAGTGTATGGCATTTGCTCAAATAGGTCTTGGAGAGCATACCGAAAAAATGATTGGTAATGCTGCTGCATTAATAAATGGTTTTAATACTAATACATATGATGAAGAAATTCCTTTAAAATTTAAAGAGTTTATGGAGAAAATCAAATTTAAAGGTCTTGCCGAAATAGATATTAAGTATGACAAAAAAGACAAAAAATATAAAATATTAGAAATAAATGCTCGCCAAGGCAGAAGTAGTTATTATGTGACAGCAGCCGGATGTAATTTAGTAAAGCTTGTAGTAGATGACCTTGTATATAATAAAAAGAAAGATTTTAAACTTTTAAAAAAGGAAATACTTCTTACTTATGTACCAAAAGGAATAATTAAGAAGTATGTAGTAAATAAAGAATTTAGGAAAGAAGCTTTAAAACTTTATAGAAGAAAAAAATATGTAAATCCAATAATATATAAAAAAGACATGCCAGTAAAAAGAATATTATTTCTTTTAAGAAAACAACTAAGATATTATAAAGATTTTAAAAACGGTTACTGGAAATACTAGAAAGGAAAGTATATATGTGTGGTTTTTGTGGATATATAAATACTAAAGATAAAAACATAATAAAGAAAATGACTGATGAGATAGCACACCGTGGTCCAGATGATGAGTCTTATTATAAAGATGATAATATAGCTATGGGATTTAGAAGACTATCAATAATAGATTTAAAAGGTGGAAGGCAGCCTATGACTAATGAAGATGATTCATTGGTTATAACTTTTAATGGCGAAATATATAATTTTAAGGATATAAAAGAAGATTTAATTAAAAAAGGACATATATTTAAGACAAATGCTGATACTGAGGTTATTTTACATGGTTATGAAGAATATGGAGAAAAAGTATTAGATAAGTTAAGAGGTATGTTTGCTTTTGTAATTTGGGATAAAAATAAAGAAAAATTATTTGGGGCAAGAGATCATTTTGGACAAAAACCGTTTTATTATGGTATTATGAATGATACTTTTATGTATGGCTCTGAAATAAAAAGTTTTTTAAGGCATCCTGATTTTAAAAAAGAAGTAAATAAGGAAGCATTAAAACCATATTTAACATTTCAAACATCAGTCTTAGAAGAAACATTTTTTAAAGGAATATATAAATTATTGCCAGGGCACTTTTTTACTTATGATGTTAAAACTAAAAAAATTAATATAAATAAATATTATCAAATAAAGTTTAAACCTAAGAAACAAGATTTTGATAAATTAGTAGATAAAATAGATAAAACAATTACAAGTTCAATTGATACTCACTTAATAAGTGATGTGCCTCTTGGTGCTTATCTATCTGGTGGTATAGATTCTTCTTATGTAGCATCTTATCTAAAACCAGATAAAACTTTTTCTGTGGGTTTTGACTATGAAAATTTTAATGAAGTACCACTCGCTAAAGAACTATCAGATATTTTAAATATTCAAAATATAAATGAGCTTATAAAGTCTGAAGATTTTTTTAGTAGTATATCTAATGTACAATATTATGCAGATGAACCAACAGCTAATCTTTCTGCAGTGCCACTTTATTTTCTAGCAAGGCTTGCAAGAAAACATGTAAAAGTAGTTCTATCTGGTGAGGGTGCAGATGAGTTATTTGGTGGATATCCTTTTTATAAAGAAGATGATCTTATAATAAAGTATCGTAAGACAGTACCTAAGTTTATTCGAACAGGTATAAAAAACATTGTGTCAATTATGCCAGAATTTCACGGAAAGAATTTTTTGACAAAAGGTGGTTCTAAAGTAGAAGATTATTATATAGGAAATGCTTTTGTGTTTGGAAATAAAGAGGCAAATAAAGCACTTAGTGATAAATATAAAAGTGATGTGACTTTTCAAAGTATTACTAAAAAAATATATGATGAGGTTAAAGACGAAGATGATTTAACAAAGATGCAATATCTAGATATGCACTTTTGGTTACCTAACGATATATTGCTTAAAGCTGATAAAATGAGTATGGCAGGTTCCTTAGAACTTAGAGTGCCAATATTAGATAAAGAAGTATTTGAATTAGCAAGTACAATCCCAACAGAATATAAATTATCACATAATACAACTAAATATGTTTTAAGAAAAGCAGCTTCTAAAAGAATTCCAAAACAGTGGTATACAAGGCCTAAAAAAGGTTTTCCTGTTCCTATCATAAAATGGTTTAGGGAAGAAAAATATTATAATATTGCCAAAGAAATGTTTAATAAAGACTTTGTGAAAGAGTTTTTTAATCAAAAATACCTAAACAAAATATTAGATGAACACTACAAGGGAAAGAAAAATCATTGCCGTAAAATATGGACAGTATATGTTTTTCTTGTTTGGTATCAAAGGTTTTTTATAGATTTTAAATAAAAATAATTTATAAAATTCAAAAAAACATTAGATTTCTTTCTCTAATGTCTTTATGTCTTTTTTTGATAAGCC
>CAVFIJ010000038.1:0-3494 GCA_963622405.1 Bacteroidaceae bacterium
AATATTTTTAAAAAGCAACTTGTTTTTACAAATTAATTAATATTTGAAATAAAATAACAAATAAAACTTTTATAATTAAATTTCATTTATATTCTTATTATAATAATCTTCAGGATTAACAAAACTACCATTAACCATTATTTTAAAAGTTAAATGATTACCTAAACTAGTATCCAAATTAGATTCCCCACTTTTACCAAGAATATCACCTTGTTTAACAGTATCATTCTCCTTAACATTAACAGCACCTAAACTTTGATAAATAGTACTAACCTTTTCAGAATGTTTTATCTCAATAACATTACCAAGCAAATCATTTTTACTAACACTTATAACAGTTCCATCAAGAACACTAATAACATCAAAACCCCCATCAACTCCACCATATGAAGTTCCAGTATTTTGAATATAAGTCTGTTCATAATTAGTAATAGATTTCTCTTGTTCTTCTTCATTAGCATTTTTATCATAAAAACTTTGAAGCACCATCACACTATCATCAGTATAAGGTCTAATAATATTATTAGTAGTACTAACAACAGGAACACTAGTATCTCCAAATAATCTGGAAACATAGTCGTAATCAATATTATCAGAACTATCTAAACTAACACTTTTAATATTAACCAAACATAAAATAGAAATGATACAAGTTAAAGCAAACATTCCATATAAAATAGGCCTTTTAATTCTTCGTTTTTTATTTTCCATTATTTCACCTCTACTATAAGTTTGGCTTCATTTTAGGAAAATATACTAAATTTTTTTAATTTCTGTACCATTATAATAATGTACTAAAATTTCATTATACTTATAACCTTCTTTTGCCATTCCTTGAGCACCATATTGACTCATACCAACACCATGTCCAAAACCTTTAGTAGTAATAGTAACAACATTATCATTAAAAGCAATAGATAAATAACTAGATCTAAGACCAAGTTTACTTGCTAAATCTCTAGATGAAAATAAAACGCCATTAATTAAAACCTCTTTAGGCTTACCAGTTTTAGTTTTAGAAGAAATAGAAACATTTAACTCAGAATTATATTCAAGACCTAATTTATCATAAAAATCATTAAGCAAAAAAGTACTAATATCCTCATACTTAGGAGAATCCTTGTCCCATTCACTAGAAACACTTCTCAAATAAGGAACCTCAGATACAAACACATCCTCACTATTTTCTGTCATACCAGAAGAAGTAGAAAAAAATAAAGCATTCGCAACTTCCCCATTATAACTTAAATATTCTCCCCTTGTATCATTAACAGCAGCATTAATTTTCTCTAAATTTTTATCATAATCATCTTTCCAGTTTTCCCTCATTTTCTCTTCAGTTAAATAAACTTGATTTAAAGTAGAATTAACAACATCATAATCACTATCTTTATTATCATCTATTTTTTTCAAAACATAACTTCTAGAAGCAACAGCCTGAGCTTTTAAAGCCTCAATTTCAAAACTAACAGGCATTTCCCCCGCTAATACACCTTTAACATAATCTTCAAGCAATACCTCTTCAATTTCAGAAGAAGACTCATCTTTAACTCTTACTACCTTGTCATTTATATATTGATAATGAGTATCATCAAAAGAAACAAAAAGCAAAATAACAAAAACTGGAATTATAAACATAACACCAGCTAATAAGAGTATCCTTTTCATCATATTCACCTCTACATATTAGCATAAACTACAATATCATATAAAAAATTTACTACCAAATAAGAAAGTGAAACACTTATCATCATATACAAAACCCTAGAAGAATAATACCTATTTTTTTTAAAAACATTAGTAATATTAATACTATCAAGTGCATAAATAGCAATAAAAGTAAATAAAATATATAAAAACACTTTAAGCATTATTTATCTCCATAACTATCAAGCATATCAATTCTTTTTTTATGCCTTTCTAAAAAAGAAAACTTCGTATTCAGAAAAGCATCAACAATATCTTTAGCCCTAAACATAGGCATCTTTGCAGATATAGCAACAACATTAGCATCATTATCTTTTCTAGAATACTTAATTTCACTAACGCTACTTACCTTAGCACACCTAACACCTTTAACCTTATTACATGCTATACTAATTCCAATACCACTTCCGCAAATAGCAATCCCTTTATTTATTTTTTTAGAAGTAATAGCCTTACCAAGTTTAAAACCATAAACAGGATAATCTGCACTATCCCTGCTGTTTGTACCATAGTCTAAAACAGTATACCCCTTCTTAGTTAAATATTTTGTAAGTTTATGTTTCATACTATATCCTCTGTGATCACTAGCAATTCCAATAACCTCTTTAGAATTATTATTTTCATTTTTACTATCTTTTATTATTTTATTATCTTCACTATTCATTAGTTATACCTCCTACATTCTAATTATAGCATTAAAAAGTGAAAAAAATACGAAAAAAATAATATTGCCTATTAAAATATTATTTTAAATTATGTTTAAACAAATAATAACAATTACCATATTTTAAATGACCTTTATAACTTGCAACAATCTCTTTAAAATCATTTACTTTATTTAATTTAATAAACTTCATTTTCCTTTTAAAATTCCTTTTAACACTATTTCTTAATCTCATAATAATTTTATTATTAATAATATAAAATCTAAAACCTAAAAAATCTACACCCTCTTTACTAACATTAATAATCTTCGTTTTACTATTTAACTTTAAATTATATTCATTAATAATTAGTTTTATTTCATCTAAACAATACCTTAAATAATTCTTATCATTACCAAGTAATAGACCATCATCCATATATCTAATATAATACTTAACCCTCAAAGACTCTTTAATATAATGATCTAAATAATTCAAATAATATATTGCCATTATTTGACTAGTTAAATTACCAATAGGAAGACCATAACCTTTTTTATAAATTGGTATCTTTTTCACTTCTAAAACTTTTTTACTATTACTAAGCCTTTCTATCTCTTTTTCTTTTAATCTAATAATCTTATCATTAACATTATAATTAGTACTATCAATAATTTTAAATAAAATATCCAAAAAATCTTTATCTTTAATTTTCTTTTTTATCGCAACTTTAAGTATTTCGTGATTAATACTATAAAAATATTTAAAAATATCAAACTTTAAAGCATAAATATTATCTCCCTTAAGTTCATTCAAACACCTCTTTACATACCTAATTCCATAATGTGTACCCTTACCCTTTCTAGTCGCAACATTAGTATCAATTAATGAAGAATCTAAAGAATCAATTAATAAATTACCAACAACATGATTAATAACCTTATCTTTAATATTTTGACTCATAACAATTCTATACTTAGGTTCTTTTATTAAAAATATATTATATCCACCACATACATAGTTTTTGTTTTTAAATACATTATAAACATCTATAATATTCATATTAAAAAAACAATCAAACTTATATATTTTATATTTATTCTTAGTATTACTTTTAACTTGCTTATAAACATTTAAAATATA
>CAVFIJ010000039.1:0-2584 GCA_963622405.1 Bacteroidaceae bacterium
AATTATAGTATATCAAAAATAAAAAAAGTATACTAGTATATAAAAATATAGTATATTTTTCATATGGTTCTTATATATATAAGAATTTAAAAAGACCATAAGGTCTATTTAAAAGTTTTTATTTTTATTTTTGATGTTTTTGTTTCTATGCATACTCTTTGAACTATAGCAAGTGCCGTGATTAAAGAAAAGGCAAAACTTCCACCATAACTAAAGAAAGGCAGTGGAACTCCAGTAAGAGGGATTAATCCAAATAAACCACCAAGGTTTATAAATATATGAGCAAAAATATAAGATGCAATACCAAAGCACATATATCTTCCTCTTAAGGTGTTTGCTCTTGAAGAAATTAAAAGAATACGCCACAATAATATAATATATCCGATAAAGATTAAAATAGTTCTATATACACCATATTCTTCTGCTATGATGGCAAAAGCTGAATCAGTATGAGGTTCTGGAATATATGAATATTTTTGTTTACTTTTACCAATACCAAGGCCTAAAAGGCCACCATCGTTAATAGCAATATATGAATTACAAACTTGATAACCTCCTGTTTCATAGCTGCCACAAGGATCTGCCCAAGAAGAAAAACGAGATTTTCTAGCATCATTTAAGATATTTCCGCCCATAAGAGTATAAATGGCTAGTATAGATAAAAGAGATAATATAATAATAAAACTATATTTAATTTTTTCTTTTTTTAATATCGGGCTTGCAAAAAACATCATTGCAATAATAAAAGCCAAAATAAATAAAGTACCAAAGTCTTTTTGCAAAAAAACCAGAAAAGGAATAATAAAGGCTACAGCAAGCATTTTTAAAATCATATCATAATGTTTTAAATTAAGAGTTCTAAGCTTTCTATAGTATTTTTCAAACAAAATAGCAAGAAAAGCAATAATAACTGGTTTAGATAGTTCACTTGGCTGTAATTTAAAAAGACCAAAATCAATCCAGTTTTTTGAACCGGATAGTTCATCAGATCGCAAAGCAATTATATTAAGTATTATCATTAATATAAATAAAAAGGGCAAGAGTTTTTTATATTTTTTAGTATCTACAAATAAAATAACTAAAGCTACACCTACACCAATCAAAATAAAAACTAATTGTCTAAAAAAATAGTAATATATAGAAAGATCATAGTTAACAACTGCCGCCCTAGAAGAAGCCGTTACAATGGTTAAAAGTCCAAAAACAAAACCCACTATAGAAATTAATAAAAGTGGTTTATCTAAAGAACTAATTATTTGTTTAAAAGACTTATTCATATTCTATCTCCTATCATATAATATGATAGCATATTTGTTTTGTTTTTAAAATACGATTTTTAAAAATTAGGTATTTAAAATAGCCAATATGTGTTAATATACGTACAATATATTGAATAGATTGGAGGCAAAATTATGTATTACTATGGAGGTTACCAAGGATACGGTTGTCAACCAGCTGGTGGTTATCAAGCCGGTGGATATAACGGAGGATATGGTGCTGCGATTATATTAGTTTTATTTATCTTACTAGTTATTATCATAGGTGCTAGAGCCTTTGGAAATACAAACTAAAAAGAATCTAAGTGAAATCACTTAGGTTCTTTTATATTTTTTCAATATTATTTTCTTTTAATACATCAAAAACTATTTCATTTATTTTTCTTCTAAGACTATCCTTTGCTTCTGGCTTAGTATTTATTTTAATTTTATAGCATATTTGTTTTGAATTAAAATCATCTATACCTAAATTTTCAGTTTTAATTACATTAGGTAATTTTTCTATTTTTTTAATTATTTCATCTTTTATAATTTTATCAAAATCCATTGTATCTTTAGGCACTGTAATTTCATAATCAAACCAGTTTCCTATGGTAATAGCTTCACTTATATTTCTATTTGCAATTACAAGAGTATTACCACTATTAATATCAGATATTTTAGTAACTTTAAGTCCTAAAGAAAGGACTTTACCTTCTATTTCACTTATTTTAACAATATCACCAACACTGAAATATTCATCAAATATTAAATTAATACCCATAATTATATCTTTTAAAGCATCTTGAAGAGCAAGACCTGCAATCAAAGATACAATTCCTAAACCTGCAAGGATAGATGTAATATTAACTCCATATAATTTTAGTATAATCATAATAACTATAATTATTAAAGCATACTTTATAACATTATTTACAAGTTTTATATAAGTTTGTCTTTTTTTGTTAATTTTATCTGAAGAAATAAATTTCTTAGCAAAACCTGTAAATATTTTCTTTAAAATAAGCCCCACTAATACTCCCAAAAAGATAGTCAATACAGCCAATAATAATGTCTGATAATCAAAATTATGAATAAACTTCATATAGCACCTCCACCCACTTAATTATATCATACATTTTTTAATATGATTTACTTAAGACTAAATTAATTCTATTCTAATTCCTAAAATACCATATTGTTGCTCTTGCTCTTTAGTATAAAATTATAATACTCTGGTTGAATTTTCATTTCATGCAATTTAATCATATCTTAGTCTCCTTTCATGCATTTATCGCACCTTATTAATATCAAATGTTCCTATACCA
>CAVFIJ010000040.1:0-5255 GCA_963622405.1 Bacteroidaceae bacterium
TTTATTTTTACTTCTATATTTTTAAAAAAAATGAATTTCCTAAATTCAAAAAAGATAAAACTTTCATCTTAAACAAAAAAAGACTAAATAGTCTTTATCTAATTTTAATATGAACCTCTCTTAATTGTTGCTCAGAAACATTACTAGGAGAACCCATCATATTATCAATACCTAAAGTATTAGGAGGGAATGCCTGAACCTCTCTTAAATTCTTCTCATCACGTAAAAGCATAAGCATTCTATCTATACCTGGAGCCATACCAGCATGTGGTGGAACTCCATATTGGAAAGCTGTATATAATGATTTGAATTTTTCTTTAACAGTTTCTTCTGTATAACCAACTTCTTTAAAGCCACGCATTAAACTGTCTATTTCATGATTACGAACTGCACCAGAAGACATTTCAAATCCATTACATACAAAGTCATATTGATACGCTAAAATATCTTTTATATCACCTCTATAAGCATCAATTCCACCTTGAGGCATACTAAATGGATTATGTCCAAAATCCCATTTATTCTCTTCTTCATTCCACTCAAACATTGGCATATCATTAATAATACAAAATTCATATTTGTTTGAATCTATTAATTTTAAACTTTTACCAAGGAAAGTTCTAATTTGACCAGCATAATTTGCCGCAATGTTTTCTTTTCTATTAGCAATAAAGAATATTACATCGCCCTTTGTAAGAGAAACTTTGTTTATTAAAGCAGTTCTTTCATCATCTGATAAAAATTTATCAATAGGACCTTTAAAACTACCATCTTCTAATACTGAAATATATCCAATACCAGGCATTCCTATAGAAGATGCAAAATCAACTACTTCGTTAAACCAACTATTTGGTTTGCTTGCAATACCCGATACTTTAATTCCTCTAACAGTAGATTTTTGAAAAGGTTTAAAACTTGTGTTTGCAAATTCATCTGTTAAATCAATAATTAAAAGTGGATTTCTCAAATCAGGTTTATCTGTACCATACTTAAGTATAGCTTCCTTATAAGGAATTCTTTTAAAAGGTTTTTCTGATATTTCTTTAGAAGAAAAATGTTTAAAAGTATCATAAAATATTTCTTCTCCTATTTTATAAACATCCTCCTCAGTTGCAAAAGCCATCTCAAAATCTAATTGATAAAATTCAAGTGTTCTATCAGCTCTTGAATCTTCATCTCTAAAACAAGGAGCTATTTGATAATACTTGTCAAAGCCACCAACCATAAGTAACTCTTTAAAAATTTGTGGGGCCTGAGGTAAAGCATAAAATTGACCCTTATATTTCCTAGATGGAACAAGAAAATCTCTTGCACCCTCAGGAGATGAAGATGTTAAAATAGGTGTTTGAACTTCTGTAAAACCTAAACTATCCATTTTATTTCTTAAATACTTTAAAAGTTCACTTCTAAATTTAATATTCTCATGAACCCTACTATTTCTCATATCTAAATAACGATACTTAAGTCTAAGTTCTTCATTAACTTTAGTACTAGTTTTGATATCAAAAGGAAGTTCATGTAAAGACTTACCAAGAACAGTAAACTTATCAACAAGAATTTCTACTGTTCCAGATTTAATCTTAGAATTAAAATTTTCTTCATCTCTCATTCTAACTGTACCCTCTAAAGAAACAGTAGACTCTTTAGCAAGTCCATTAAAAATAGAATCATCATTACTAACAATTTGTACAGTACCTGTCTCATCTCTTACATCAACAAATATAACACCACCATGGTCCCTGATATTTTCAATCCATCCTGCAACTACAACATTCTTTCCAAGATATTTCTCACTAATTTCTCCAGGTCTTATATTTCTATATATATTACCCACAAAAATCACCTCTTTTCTATTTCTTCTAGCATAGCCTCTCTTGCCATACTAGGATTGGCCTTTCCACCAGTTTTTTTCATAACTTGACCAACTAAATAATTAGCCATACTAGTTTTCCCATTTTTATACTGAACTATAATATCAGGATTTTCATCCAAAACATTATTTACAATTTTTTTAATTTCTCCCTCATCAGTTATTTGTTTTAATCCTTTTTTCTTAGCTATTTCCTTAGGAGATACACCTGTTTCAAAACATTCACTAAATACCCCTTTAGCCTGCTGAGAAGATATTTCTTTGTCATCCACCATCTTAATAAGTTCAGCTAAGTAGTTAGGTGTTATTTTTGCATCTTTTATATTGATATCCATTTTATTTAAAGTACCAAGTAAATTAGTTGTGATCCAATTAGATGCACTCTTAGGTCCTGCTCCAAGTTTAATAGTATCTTCAAAATAATCAGAAACCATCTTTTCTTTAACTAATATAGTCGCATCATAATCAGTAAGACCATATTCATTAATATAAAGTTCTTTCCTGTCTATTGCAAGCATAGGAATAGACTTTTTAATTTCTTCAATCCACTCTTTAGATAGTTTAACCTTTGGAATATTAGGTTCAACAAAATATTTATAATCAATGGCATTAGCCTTACTACGCATAAACTTAGTACACATAGAATCTTCATCCCATCTTCTTGTCTGTTGTTCCATAGAATCATATTCGTTGGACTCTTTTAAGTCAGTTTGCCTTTCAATTTCATAATTAATAGCATCTCTAACTCCACCAAAAGAATTAACGTTCTTAATTTCAATCTTTGTACCCCAATTATTAGAATCATTTTCATCTAATGATGAATCCATTATTGATACATTTACATCACATCTAATTTGACCTTTTTTACTATCTGCTTCACTTATACCAGCGTACTGATAAATACTTCTCATAGTCTCTAAAAAAGCTACAGCTTCATCAGCACTTCTAAAACAAGGAGTAGTAACAAGTTCAAGTAAAGGAACACCTGCTCTATTATAATCAATTTTAGAAATATTATCCATATGTACAGAAGAGGCAGCATCTTCTTCTAAATGAAGATTATCTATAATAGCTTCTTTAAACTCTCCATTACATTCATACTTTAATTTACCATATATACCTACAGGTATTGGTTTAGTTTCTTGCGTAATTTGAAATCCTTTAGGTAAATCTGGATAGTAATAATTTTTTCTTTCAAAATACATATATTCTGGCTGTTTACAGTTTAATATTATACTTGCCATAACAGCTTTTCTAACAGCCTCTTTATTAACAACAGGTAAAGTTCCAGGAAAAGCCATATCAACAGGTCTAACATTTACATTTGCTTCATCATTATATTCATTCGCAGCCGAAGAAAATACTTTAGTCTTAGTTTCACTTATTTCACAGTGCATCTCAAGTCCAATTAAAGCCTTATACATTATTTCACACTCCTAGCAATTTGTCCTTTATAACTCATTTTACTCTCAAGTGCATAAGCAATATTAAGAACATTTATATCATCATAACATTTACCAGTAATATTAAGTCCAACAGGAAGGTCATTAACAAAACCATCAGGAATAGTAATAGAAGGAAAACCACCGAAATTGCCAATCTGTAAATGGTCTTCTAGAGCATTAATATTCTTATCCAAAGTACTAAAAGAATAATCAATATCTTTCGCAGGTCCAGTGCTAACAGGAAGTATAATGCCATCATACTTATCAAAAATTTCATTCCATTTATCAACTAAAAGTCTTCTAACTCTTTGGGCATTATGGAAATATCTATCCTTATTTTCAGATTGTAATACATAAGAGCCAATAACAAATCTTCTCTTAATTAAAGAAGAAAAACCCTCAGTACGATATTTTTTCATTGCCTTATCCCAAGAATCACCTTCAGCTCTCGGACCAAAAATAAATCCCGTTAAATTACTCATATTAGAAGTAGCTTCTGCACAAGATATTACAACATAAACAGAAGGCTCTGCATCTAATAGTTTTCTATCAATAGATACCTCTTCTACTTTAATACCAATCTCTTCACATAATTTCAATTTGTCTTTAAAGTTTTCTAAATGTTTTTTAAGTTCATCATCAGCATTAGGATAATTTTCAATATCACATAATTCTTTAATATAACAAAGTTTCTTACCAGCAACATTGCCATCTATACTATCATATAAATTAATATTATCTGAATTCCAAGAAGTCATATCATATTTATCAATGCCTTTCATTGCATCCACCACAATAGCGGCATCTTTAACACTTCTTGTAAGTACACCACAGTGATCTAAACTACTAGCAAAGGGAAATAGCCCATATCTAGAAATCATACCATATGTAGGCTTATATCCAACAATACCACAGTAAGCCGCAGGTTTTCTAATTGAATCTCCTGTATCACTTCCAGTCGCATATGGTATTACTCCAGCCGCAACAGCGGCAGCAGAACCAGAAGAAGAGCCAGAACACATCTTTGAAGTATCCCATGGATTTAATATATTACCAGTATGAGCAGTAGTTCCAGTACCCCCCATACCAAATTCATCCATAGCGGTTTTAGATACTAAAACTGCCCCATGTTTTGCTAGATTATCAATGGCGGTTGCATTAAAAAATGGTACATAATCTTTAAGAGTGTTAGAAGAACCAGTAGATAAAATTCCTTTAGTGCTGTAGTTATCTTTAGATGCATAAGGAATACCAGATAATAAATCATCTGTAACTTCTGTTTCTTTTGCATCTTCTAAGATAGTAACAAAAGCATTACATTTCTTTTGTAACTCTAAAGATTTAGAAATAGCTTCTTTAATAAGTTCCTTAGAACTAACTTTATTTTCTTTTAAATCATTATGTATCTGTTCAATAGTTTTATCCATATATGACATATTATCCCACCATCCTTGGTACTATAACAGTATCTCCATCACTGTCATCAGAATTTTTAAATAAATCTTCTTTAGAAATAGATTTTTCTGGTATGTCTTCTCTAAAATCACACACAAAATTATCTAAAGTATGTGTCATTGGAACAACACTACTAATATTTTCTATTTCATTAATTCTTGCAATACTAGCATCTATTTGTTCAAACTCCTCAAGAACTTTCTTATTTTCTTCTTCAGTAAGACCAATTAGTAATTTATCGGCATAATCATCAACCATTTCTTTAGTAAACTTTCCCATATATATCCTCCTTATAAATAAATTATATAAAAAATAAGTCTAAAGGATTAAATCCTAGAGACCTACTTAATAACTAAATGGCGCCTGATGTAGGACTCGAACCTACGACCTAACGGTTAACAGCCGTGCGCTCTACCGACTGAGCTAATTGAGCATAAATAGTAATTCGTCTCATCATTGGGACGAGACTACCCGCGGTGCCACCC
>CAVFIJ010000041.1:0-4353 GCA_963622405.1 Bacteroidaceae bacterium
ATCTATTTACTACTCTACCTCTTATATTAACTTTGATTTTACTTTTCATTTTATCTCTATACTTTTTATATTTCCAGATATTAATATTTCATCATCTAAAAGACGACTAATTACTAATTTATCTCCTTTAATAATTACTATTCCATTACTATATCTAATTATAATTTTATCATCATCAAAATGGTCAATAAAACTATAGTTTACTATATCAAGTTTATCTTTAATATAATTAATTTTAAAATCTGATTCTAATATAAAATCTCTTAGTATTCTCGGCATATGAACCACCTATATAAGGTTATGAAATACAAAAGAAAGTAGAACCTACTAATAGTAAAATAAAAAACTAGTTATTATAAACTAGATTTTATATCCTAATTTTCTGAGTGCTAAAACGGCAATCTCAGATAAATCTTTTTCTGATAATTGGTTTATTTTATAAAATGATGCCCGTAGAGAATCATCATTTTGTTCAGTAATTTTAAGCGTGTTTTTTATTTCATTATCATATGATATTATATTATAAAAAATTCCTATATGATGAATTTGTTCCACTTCCCCACGATGCATCCATTCAATCAATACGGAATTAGCATCAATTAAGGAAAGCTTTTTAACATCTATTCCAACTTCTTCTTGTAATTCTCTAACAAGTGTTTTTTCTGGGGTTTCCCCATGCTCAATTGTTCCTCCAGGCAAATCTAATTTACCTTTATATGGGCCATTGGCTTTTTTTATCAAAACAATTTCATTATCTTTGATAATCAAGCCATAAGCACCCAAATGAATCATCTTTTTCATAACTACCTCCTCACTTGTTATATATTATAACAAATATTTGTTCACTTATTAACTGTTTTTTATCTTGTATGCAATTTATCATTTTATGTATATTTTATTACAACATGCGACAAAAATTTAATTATTTAACATATTAAATTTATAAACAATACCCCTATGTCTTTATATATAATAATATTATCTATTAAACATAAATTAACTCACTTTAAAAGTAGTAAACTTACTTCTATGAAGCGAATCCCTAATAAACAAAAAAGACATCATAAGATATCTCTTTAAAATTCAAGTTTTTTCTCAATATAATCTTTAACTTCATCTATTTTTAAAGCTATTTGTTCCATAGTATCTCTATCTCTGATGGTTACTGTATTATTATTTATGGTTTCATCATCTACTGTTATACAAAATGGTGTACCTGCAATATCTTGTCTTCTATAACGTTTACCAATGTTACCTGTTTCATCATATGTGCACATAAAATATTTTGAAAACATATCAAATATTTCTAAAGCTTTTTCACTATGATGTTTTTTTACAAGAGGTAATACCGCTATTTTATAAGGAGCAAGAAATGGATGAATGCTCATAACTTCTCTTGTAGAACCATCTTCTAAAACATCTTCTCTATAAGCATCAGTAATAATTGCAAGAAAAAGTCTATCAACGCCAACAGAAGGTTCAATAACATGAGGAATATATTTTTCATTAGTTAAAGGATCTAAGTATAAAAGTTCGCTATCAGAATGTTCAGTATGGGTTTTTAAATCATAATTAGTTCTATTTGCAATACCCCATAATTCTCCAAAACCTTGAGGATAATTATACTCAATATCTGTAGTTGCCTTACTATAAAAAACTAACTCTTCCTTGCTATGATCACGAAATCTTAAATTTTCACTTCTTATACCTAATCTTAAAAGAAAATCCATACAATATTTTCTAAAATAAGCAAAAGATGTATCTCCATCTTTAGGATTAATGAAATATTCAAGTTCCATCTGTTCAAATTCTCTTTGTCTAAAAATAAAATTACCAGGAGTTATTTCATTTCTAAAAGCTTTACCTATCTGTCCAATACCAAAAGGTATTTTAGCCCTCATTGTTCTTTGAACATTTAAAAAGTTCACAAATATTCCTTGGGCTGTTTCTCCTCTTAAATATATAGTATTCTTTGCTTCTTCGGTAACACCCATACTTGTTTCAAAAAGTAAATTAAACTGTCTTATATTTGTAAATGAAGAAGATCCACACTTAGGACAAGTAATATGGTTATCATTAATATAATTTTCAAGCTTTTCATTACTCCATCCATCTCCAGTACATTTGCCAGAAGTAAACTCTTCAATAAGTTTATCAGCACGGTGTCTACTTTTACACTTTTTACAATCAATTAAAGGATCTGAAAAACTAGCTACATGTCCAGATGCAACCCAAACTTTTGGATTCATTAAGATTGCTGAATCTAATCCATAAATATTTTTATTCTTTTGAACAAATTCTTGCCACCAAGCTTTTTTTATGTTATTTTTTAGTTCTACACCAAGTGGCCCATAATCCCAAGTATTTGCAAGTCCTCCATATATTTCACTACCTTGAAATATATAACCATATTGTTTACATACATTAGTAAGTTTATCCATTGAAACCATATTATCTTCCCTTCTAATAACGTTATATCGTTTGCACATCTAATTATATATATTTTTAAATAACTTGTCAAACAAAGTAAATTAGTATATAATGTATTAGTCAGTTTTAATCTTAAGAAAGGAGTTTTTATGAATTTTTTGAAAGAAGATGAAACAGCAGTCTTTGCCTTAGGAGGACTTGGTGAAGTCGGAAAAAACATGTATTGTGTTATGCATAAAGATGAAATTGTAATATCTGATTCAGGCGTAATTTTCCCAGAGGGAGAATTAAGAGGTATTGATTATGTTATACCTGATTTTACTTTTTTAAAGGAAAATGAGAATAAAATAAAGGGACTATTTATTACCCACGGACATGAAGACCATATAGGAAGTATACCTTTTTTATTACAAATGGTAGATATTCCAAATATATATGCTCCAAATCAGGCAGTTGGTCTTATAAAAAGAAAATTAGAAGATAAAGGAATAAAATATAATAATTTACATGTTTATACCGAAAAAGATATATATAAATATAAATACTTAAGTGTTGAATTTTTTAGAACTACACATTCAATTCCAGATTCCCATGGTATGTGTATTCATACACCAAATGGAAATATAGTTACAACGGGAGACTTTAAATTTGATTTAACACCAATTGGCCCAATGGCAAATTTACACAAAATGGCAGCCTTGGGTGCTGAGGGTGTTACTTTACTTATGAGTGATAGCACTAATGCCTTAAATGAAGGTATGGGTAAAAGTGAATCAAAAGTAGATGCTACTTTAGAAGAATTATTTAATAAGCATGATAGTAGAATTATTATTGCAACATTTGCTTCTAATATATATAGATTAAAGCATATTGTAGATACTTGTAAAAGACATGATCGTAAAATTTGTGTCTTTGGACGTAGTATGAATAACAATATTGAAATTTCCATTGAAGGCGGCTATATAAAACATAAAGAAATATTTATTACCCCAGAAGAAGCAAATAAATTACCAGTAAATAAAATATGTTTACTTTGTACAGGAACGCAGGGAGAACCACTATCAGCTTTAAGTAGAATAGCTAACGGAACATTTAGACAAATAAAATTAAGAGATGATGATGTTGTAGTATTTTCGTCATCTGCTATACCAGGAAATCAAGTAAGTATTTCAAGAACTATAAATAAACTTTGTTTAAAAGGTGTAACTGTTTATACAAATACATCACTAAGTGATATTCATACAAGTGGACACGGTTATCAAGAAGAATTAAAGTTAATGATAAGACTTATAAAACCTAAGTATTTTATGCCATTTCATGGTGAATATCGTATGCTTAAAACACATGCTGATTTAGCTGTAGAATGTGATATACCAAAAGAAAATACTTTTATTAATTCTAATGGTGATGTTTTAATACTAAAAAATGGTACAGTAAGACGTGGTGGTAAAATAACTGCTGGAGATGTTTATGTAGATGGTAATAGAATTGGTGATATAAGTAATGCAGTTATGAAAGATAGAAAAATAATGGCTAACGATGGGATTGTTGTTGTTATTGCAAATATAGATACTAAAAATAAAACATTAGTAACAAACCCTAGTATAATAACAAGAGGATTTGTTCTTGTTAATGATAATATAGAATTACTAAAGAAATTAGAAGCTATAAGTAAAAAAGCAATTAATAAAGTAATTAAAACTGACATGAATTATACAAGTATAAAATCTTTAGTAATAAGTGAACTTAGTACTTATATTAATAATAATATTGGAAGAAAGCCTATTATTTTGCCAGTTATTATGGATATAAAGAAAAAAATTGATGTTAAAAATTAAAACAAGAGAATTATACTCTTGTTTTAATATAAAAAACATTAGATTTCTTTCTCTAATGTTTTTATGTCTTTTTTTGATAAGCCAG
>CAVFIJ010000042.1:0-2533 GCA_963622405.1 Bacteroidaceae bacterium
AAGAATTATGATCCTTCTTTAGCTAAATTTACAACTTATGCTTATTCTTATATATTAGGTGAAATGAAAGCAGTAGTAAGAAATAATAAACCTATAAAAATTAGTAGGGATATTAGTCATTTAAAAAATGAAATAGAAAAAGCTTCTATTTTTCTTAGTCAAAAGCTTATGCATGAGCCTAGTTATCATGAACTTGCATATTATTTAGGAATTGATGAAGAACTTGTTACTTATGTATTAAATAGTGTTATAACTACTAAAAGTATTGATGACTATGCTTATGATAATCTTAGTATGCATGAGATAATTAGTGATAAGAATATTGATTTAGATAGTTTGATTTATTTAAAGGAATTAATTTATTCTTTAGAAGAGCCTGACAAGACAATAATGATACAAAGATATTTTGAGGATTTAACCCAAAATGAAGTCGCTAGAAATACTGGTCTTACACAAGTAAATGTTTCTAGAAGAGAAAAGAAAGTATTACAAAAAATAAGAGCATTAAATTAAATTGACTTTTAAATATGTTTTTTCTATAATTGTACTTAGGTGATGATATGAAAAAAGCGTTTACCTTAGTAGAATTAATTGCAGTAATTGTTGTTCTTGGGCTTATATTATTAATAAGTATTCCATCTATTAGTAAAGTTATAAATTCTGAAAGAAAAAATATTTATGATGAACAAGTAAATAGAATAATAAGTGTTGCTAAATCATACATGTCTAGTAGTAAAAATTCACTAAAACTCCCCACTAAGAAAGGAGAATCTTATTGTTTAACTATTGAAACTTTAAAAAAAGAAGGTATGTTATCTGATGAAGATATTCAGAACCCTAATTATAAAAAGGGTAGTGATGAAAACAAATATTTAGATGGTTCTATTAAAATAGAATACCAAAAGGGTTATAGTTATACATATATGGATTCTACTGATTGCCAATAAAACATAAATTATTTTATGTTTTTTTGTATATTAAAATGCTTTTTTAGCATACTAACAGTGGAGGAATATATGGAAGAATATAAAAATATTGTGAGTGCAAATAGCCCTAAAGAAAATGTTTTTTTAAATGCTGTTATTGCTTTTATAATTGGTGGGTTAATGGGAGTGTTAGGTGAAGTTTTGATTGAATTATATTGTTACTTTTTATCAGTATCTACTAAAGAAGCAACAATTTTTATGTTAATTACATTGATTTTTTTATCATGTCTTTTAACTAGTCTTGGTTTTTTTGATAGCATTGTAAACTTTGCTAAATGTGGTCTTATAATACCAATAACAGGGTTTGCTCATGCTACTATGAGTAGTGCTATGGAATACCGAAAAGAAGGACTTGTTACAGGAATTGGAGCAAATATGCTTAAATTATCTGGAGCTGTTATTATATTTGGTATTGTTAGTGCTTGGACATTTAGTTTAATTAGATTATTATTTGGGGTGATATAATGACTTTTAACTTTAATAATGTTTATCTTACTGAATCTGCAACGGTTACTGGCCCTTATGAAAATATGGGGCCACTTGGTAAATTGTTTGATAAAAGTTATGATGAGTTTTATTTTGGATGTAAAACTTTTGAGGAGGCTGAAAGCAAATTAATAAGTGATGCGATTGATATATTACTTAAGAAAAGTAAACTTGGTAAGTTAGATATTGATTTAATGATAGGTGGTGATTTATTAAATCAACTTACTGCATCAAATTATGCTGCTAAAAATTATCCATTTTCTTTTGTAGGAATATATTCTGCCTGTTCAACAAGTACTTTGGGTTTAATTTTGGGAAGTGTTATGATTGAATATTGTAATTTAGAAAAGATTATTACTACTGTATCATCACATAATAATGCCGCAGAAAGACAATTTAGATATCCTGTTGAATATGGAGGACCTAAACCTAAAACTTCTACATTTACATCTACTGGTGCTGCCGCAGCATTACTTTCAAGTAAAAAGGGTAAAATTAAAATAGAAAGTGGAACAATAGGAAGAGTAATTGATTCTGGAATAAATGATGTATTTAATATGGGAGGAGTAATGGCTATATCGGCTGCTAATACTATATATAAACATTTAATTGATACAGGAAGAAGTATTAATTATTATGACCTTGTGTTAACAGGAGATCTTGGAATATATGGTAAAAAGATATTAATAGAGTATTTAAAAAAGGAATATGGTATAGAACTTATTAATTATAATGATACAGGGACAATGCTGTATGATTTAGATAAACAGCCAGTATATGCTGGTGCATCTGGTCCTGTGTGTGCGCCACTTGTTCTTTATACGGATATTATAAAGAAGATGAATAGTGGAGAGTTAAATAAAGTTTTATTAGTTGCGACAGGTGCACTGCAGAGTCAAACAACTGCTAATGAAAAAAGAACAATACCAACAGTATCACATGCAATAAGTTTGGAGGTGGCTTAGTGATATATTTTAATGCTTTTTTATTTGCGGGTTTAGTATGTGCGATAGGGCAAGTTATACTAGATAAAACAAAGCTTACTCCAGGACATATTACAG
>CAVFIJ010000043.1:0-7112 GCA_963622405.1 Bacteroidaceae bacterium
CCCAATCCCCATTTTTGAGTCATATTTTATTATTTAATTTAAAAATATAAATAAACATTTTTATATTTATTACATAAAATACAAAAAAGTAGTCCTTATGAAAAAAGATATAATTATAAGTGTCCTAGATAAAATTAAAAAAGATAAAATTTGCAAACCAAGCTGCACTATTATAAATGGTGCTAAATAATGCCTCTTACATATTACACAAATTACAGGCTGACGTTTACCACTATATATACCACTTACTTATGTAAAGTTACTAAGATTCACTCATAAACACCTATAACACTATATGTTTTAGAAGTATATATGTCAGCATTCTTTTCCACATGAATTATTTAAACTAAAAAGTGATTTAAATTGTTTTTCTTCATCTTTAAGCATTTTATTAGTTAACTTTTCGTTAGAATCTTTTTGTAAATCTGATGTACCTTCTATTAATTTAATAGCCTTACCCTTTTTTACATAAATAAAATTAGGGGCATATATTCTTTTTTCACCTATTTTAATTTCATTGCCATCTTCATCAGTTAAACTATAATCAGCAAGTAAATCATCAAAATATTTAAGTAATTTTTTATAACCTTTAGCACCTTTATTTAATAAGGTAGGTTCATTATTATCATTAAGTTCATATTTATCTCTTAATATTTCGTTATGATCATCATCCCAAATATTAACATAATAGATAGTATCAATGTCATACATAGAAGCAACTTCTATCGCTTTTTCGATTGCGCTTCTACACCAAGGACACTGTTTATCACCAAAGTAAACAAAAAAAGATTCTTTATTTTCTATCATATCAATAATTTCTTCAGCAGATGAATAAACAAAAGGATTATCTTTATCAATAGATACACTCCTATATTTATCTCCATAAGAACTAGTTTTCCCGTTCAAGCTTTCATATTCATTTTTAAATTTCTTAGCATCACTTTCCATGCAGCCACTAAGCATAAAAACACTTACGCAAAGCACAATTAAAAACATAATTTTTTTCATCTCTAAACACCTCAGTTTAAATTATAAAACAAAATAATAAAAAATAAAATAAAGAATAAGTTGAAAAAAGTTCAACTAAAAGTTGAAACTTAATTATAACAATCGTCTTCATTTATTTCTAATGGTATTTTATAAGAAATAGTTTTATTATTATTATCCCAAACTTTTATAACCATATATATTTTAGATGATACAAACATAGTACAGTTCGCAGAATAATGATCTATTTTTATCTTTAGACTTTTCAAATACTCACTTAAAGTTTTATTTTTAGCATTTTCACAAGAACTTATTTTTGCCTTTTTACCTTCAGTTTTTTCATAAAGAGTACAAGATAATTTACTATATACTGTATCATCAGCATCACCATTATAAGAGACATCACTAATTATAAGAGAAACTCTATTATCTGAATAAAAGGCTGAACCTGAAATAGAAAATTCATTATTTGTAGTACTAAGTTCATTAAAATTAAAATTTTCATCCTGCCCTTTAAAAAAGAAAAAGAATAAAGTAATTAGTAAAATTAATAGTAATAATATAATAACAAAATATTTAATTTTTTTATTAGATTTTTTTAAAGAAAATTCTCCATTAATAATCTCTTCAATACTTACATTAAATTGATTACTAATTTCTTTTAATATAAACATATCAGGCAAATTTTTACCATTTTCCCATTTACTAACAGCCTGAAAAGTTACTCCAAGTTTTGATGCAAATTCTGACTGAGATAAATTATTTTTTTTTCTAAGTTTTCTTATAAAAGCACCAATTTTTTCTTGTTCCATAACTTACCTCCAACAAAATAATATAATTTTATATAAATCAAATCGTGAATATTATAACACAAATTACATCTCTATAGATAGTCTAAAGTCTCTTTTAAAAAAAAGAGACTATTCATAGTCGTCTTTTAAATAACAGTATTTTTGTTTATTTCCTTTACAAACATATTTATTACTATCATAATGAAAACCATCTTGGTTATAAGAAAATGAAGAAATATCATAATCATCAACATATACATTAATACAATCATGATAATAATTATCTTTTAAATAACATATATTTTTGCCATCATAATAATTGCCATCAATAATTAAATTATATTCATTATTTTTTATAATAAGATTTGTAATTTCTTCATTTGATAATTTTTCAATCAGTTTTCTTATATTGTTTTCACTGGTGGTAATAGTAATAGATGGACCATCATAAATATAATTATAAATAGTATTTTTCTTAAGTCCTTTTATTGTATTTTTATAAAAACTAAATATATTATCAATATTATTATCATAACTTAAAGAAATATAATTATTTTTATTATCAAGTTTAACACTATTTATTTCCTTATTATATTTAATATTAATTTTTATCTCATCTTTTAGATTGTTATCCACCAAGAATTTATACTCATTAGAAGAATTATCTATGTAAGTGTTATCATTAAATTCATATGTTTTAATTAAATTATCAGTGTTTTCACAAATAACATCTTTATATTTTAAATTGATAAAAGAAATAAAAGACGAAGAGACACCAATACCACCTATAATTAAAGCTATAATAAATATAACAAAAATTCTTTTAATATTTGTTTTTTTATTAAATATAAAGCAAAACAACAATATCATAAATAATATATCAATAATAATAAATGCCACAAAACAAATTGATATTCCAATAAATAAAGAATGGTCTAAACTATGATATAGTGAAGAAAATAAGGCAAATACTAAGAATACAAGAAATACTGATAACAAGGCAAAAATAAAGCCAATAAAGCATTTAAAGATAAATAATACCATTTTAAGTAAACCATTTACAAATCTATACTCAGTATGTTTTGGGTCTCTAATTATAATTTTTTCTTTCTTGTTTTGTATGTATTCAATTTTATCTGAATTATTTGGTAATTCATCAGTCTCCAAACCATTTATAATTTCATAGTAATCTAAATATCTTGTTTTAAATATATGTATGAAAATTACAAGTGCAAGTATGGTATATATAACACTATATATCATATTAAATAATCTACAAATTATAGAATATATAGCACTAGGTAATACATCTAATATAGAAGAAAAAATAAAATGTATTATATCTCCAAATAATGCATAAACAAAAATCAAAATTAAAATAATAATTATTTGTTCAAACAAACACTTAAATTTTTCTTTTAATTTCATAGAGGTAAACATATTTATAGTTTTAGTTATAAATTTAAGAAAATCATCAATATATTTATTAATCTTATTACGTGAATCGACTTTTTCTTTTACATCACTAATATTTTGGTTTAAAAGTTCATCTATTTTAATATTAAAAATATTACATAGTTGCAATAATTTATCCATCTCTGGATATGCTTGTGATGATTCCCATTTAGAAATGCTCTGTCTAGAAACAGAAAGTCTATCAGCAAGTTCTTCCTGTGAAAGCCCCCTTTCCTTTCTAAGTTTTTTTAAATTATCAGCAAAATATGTTTTCATATAACTTCTCCTTTCTATTAAATCATATACTTTATAGCAGTTGCATTCTACCAACTATTAGTTGTTTTTTGTTAATTTTCAGTTGCATTTAATATAATTATAGCACATCTTCTTATATTTAATTAGTTTCAAACAAAAAAAAGAACTTAAGATAGTTCTTTACATATTAAATTAGATATTTCTGTAGGATTTTCAATAGGAAGTCCCTCTATAAGTCTAGCTTGAGCATATAATATCTTGCTATAATCTTTTAATTCATCATTTTTTTCTTTTTTATACAATTTTTTTAATTTATGAGCGATGTCATGTTGTTCATTAATTTCTAAAATCATTGTAGCTTTAACTTCATTATTAGTAGGCATTGATTTCATAACTTTTTCCATATTTGAACTTACCATGCCCTCACTTGCTAAACATACAGGGTGGTTTTTTAAACTACGAGTAAATTTAATTTCTTTAATGTCAGGTAAAGCTTCCTTCATAATTTCAAATAATCCCTTATTTTCATCATTAATTTTATCTAGTTCTTTTTGTTCTTCATCGGTTAAAGTACTGGCTTTACTATCACTAACGTTTGCGAATTGTTTACCATCATATTCCATAAGTGTTTGTATAACAAATTCATCACCATATTCAGTTAAATATAATACTTCATATCCTTTTGCTTTAACACTTTCAGTTTGCGGTAACATATCACATTTAGGAGCACTTTCTGAACAAGCATAAAATATTTTATCTTGTCCTTCTTTCATTCTAGATACATATTCTTTAAGACTTACATATTTCATATCTTCAGATGAGTAGAATAATAATAAGTCTTGTAATTTATCTTTATTCATTCCATATCCATCACAAACGCCAGCTTTTAGAGATAATCCAAATTCATTAAAGAATTTTTCATACTCTTCTCTTTCCTCGGCTAATAATGTTGTAAGTTCTTTTAATACTTTATTTTCAATACTTTTAGCCATTTTTTGTAGTACCCTATCTTGCTGAAGCATTTCTCTAGATATATTTAATGATAAATCAGGACTATCAACAACACCTTTAATAAATCCTAAATAGTCTGGTAATAAAGATTCGCATTTTTCCATAATAAGGACACCATTTGAATAAAGCTGCAAACCTTTTTCATAGGTTTTATTATAAAAGTCATATGGAACCTTAGATGGAATATAAAGTAGAGCATTAAAGTTTATTATACCTTCCATATTGAAGTGCATAACTTTAAGTGGTTTATCATAATCAAAGAATTTATCACTATAAAAAGTATTATAGTCTTCCTCTTTAATTTCACTTCTATTACGTTTCCATAAAGGTACAAGGCTATTAATAACTTCTTCTTCGGTAACATCCTCATACTCATCTTTAGTACCCTCTTTTAATTTACTATGAGTAACATTCATCTTAATAGGGTAAGTAATATAATCAGAATATTTTTTTATTAAATTTTCAATAGTATATGTTTCTAAATATGTACTATAATCCTCTTCATCTGTATCTTCTTTAATAGTTAATGTAATAACAGTACCATATGATTCCTTTTCAGCTTCATTAATTGAATATCCACTTGCCCCCTCTGAAATCCATTCATATGCATTATCTTCGCCATAGGCCTTACTTAATACCCTAACTTCACTAGAAACCATAAATGCAGAATAAAAACCTACACCAAACTGTCCAATGATATCAATGTTTTCTTTCTTATCATTTTCCTCTTTAAAGATAGAAGAACCACTTTTAGCTATTGTACCAAGATTACTTTCTAGTTCATCTTTACTCATACCTATACCATTATCAGATATAGTTAATGTTCTTTTTTCTTTATCGATAGCTATACCAATATAAAAATCATCTTTATTTACATCTATACTAGTATCTGTAAGCGATTTATAATGTAATTTATCAATTGCATCACTTGCATTAGAGATAAGTTCTCTTAAAAAAATGTTTTTATTAGTATATATAGAATTAATCATTAATTCCATTAATTTTTTTGATTCAGCTTTAAACTGTTTTTTTGCCATATAATCATCCTTTCTTACTTACAAAATAAATATTACCACCAACTTTTGGCATTGTCAAGGAAAGAGTGCTAAAAAAAGATTTTTTTCCAAAAACCTTTTTATTTAATATATTTTGATATCTCTTCATAATCACTTAAATGAAGTTTATCAATTCCAATTATTTGATAATCTTCATGGCCTTTACCAAGAATAAGTAATATATCATTTTCTTCTAAACTTTGAGCTGCCTTTTTAATTGCAAGCTTTCTATCAGATATAACTTCATAGTTTTCTTTATCAAGTCCGTTTATAATATCATTTAAAATTTCATCAGGATCTTCTGTTCTTGGATTATCACTGGTAAAAAATACATAATCACTATTATCAGTCGCAATCTTACCCATAATTGGTCTTTTAGTTTTATCTCTGTCGCCACCACAGCCAATTAAAGTAATAATTTTACCCTTAGCATATTCTTTTACGCTATTTATAACATTAAGTACAGCATCAGGAGTATGAGCATAATCAATAATAGCTGTAACTTTACCATCAGTAACAATCTGATATCTACCAAGAGGTGCATTCAAACTTTCTGTTTGTTTTAAAATATCCTCATCTTCAAATCCTATTAACTTACAAATGATATATGCATTCATATAATTATAAATATTATAACTACCAGATAAAGGTAGAGTAACTTCTATCTTCTCACCATCTTCCGAAATAGAAAATTTACTATGATGAGACTCTAAAACAAAATCTTTTATTATAAAGTTAGCATTTTTCTTTCCTAAAGTTATGTTTTTATTTTTTTCTAAAATAAAATCTTTACCATATTTATCATCAATATTAACAATAGAATAACCTTTAGTTTTAATATTATCATTAAATAATATAAGTTTAGCTTTCTCATATTCACCCATTGTTTTATGATAATCTAAATGGTCTTGCGTTAAATTTGTAAAACATACATAATCAAATTTAATACCTAATAATCTCCTACAAGAAAGTGCTTGACTTGAAACCTCCATAGCAATATATGTGCATCCCTCATCATATGCTTCTATAAATAAATCATATAAATCATAAATATCAGGAGTTGTATTAGCAAGTTCTCTATTTTTAGATGGTAAATAAAATCCAATAGTGCCTATATAAGCACATTTAACCCCCAGTTTATTAAGTAATTGATAAATTAAATAACAACTAGTAGTTTTACCATTTGTACCCGTAACACCAATAAGTTTAATTTTATTTAATTTATCAGCATATAGTTCTTCCAAATAATTAGATAAATAAACTCTAGTATCTGGCACAATAATAGTTTTCACACTATACTCACCTTGCTGAGCAATAATGCAAGCTGCACCTCTATCAATAGCATCCTCTATATAATCATGTCCATCTCTTACTGCCGATTTAATCGCCACAAAAGTATCTCCAGGCTGAATCATTTTTGAATTAACCCTAAGCATTTTACCAATCCTCCCTTAAATTATATGTCCATTTATTTCTTTTTTTTCTTATGTTTATCATTTCTTTTTATTCTTTCTAAAAGTTTTTTTATTAAATTAACAATAATATTAGATATTAAAAT
>CAVFIJ010000044.1:0-5273 GCA_963622405.1 Bacteroidaceae bacterium
ATCCTATTATAACAAGTTTTTTTAAAAATAAATCATTTTCAAAAAAATGTAAAAAATAATTAATTAAAATTGCTACACTCCCAAGAATAATTAAAGCCATTTGATAAACAATAAAATCTTCTATTACAATATTAGTTCCTTTAGAAACATCAATATTTTGCTTTTTAAACTTATATATCTGATAAGGCTGACCTACAGCAGCAAACGGTGTAATATTATTTACAAATTGAGTTTCAAGCATAAGTTTAAATGTTTTTCCAAATTTATAGTTATTTTCAAATTTTTTAATAAAGAAGTGTAAAGAAATAGTTCTGCAGACTAAATATAAAACAAAAAGAAAACACGCAAGCAGTAAATACGCTAAGTCAAAAGAAAATAAGTATTTTATTTTTTGATCTACATCATCTTTTAAAGCAAATACAAGAACTACTACTGTAATTAATATAATAAATAAAATACTTCTTTTACTATTTCTTTTCATCTATTACTTGTAAAGCTGGAAGCTTCTTCCCTTCTAGATATTCTAAACTAGCACCACCACCAGTAGAAATATGACTAATTTTATCTTTATAACCCATATTTACTGCAGCACTTGCACTATCACCGCCACCTATAACTGTATAAGCATTTTTATTTAAGGACATAGCTTCTAATAAAGACAAAGTACCTTCTTTAAATTTTTCATCTTCAAAATAGCCCATAGGCCCATTCCAAAAAATTGTATTACTTTTACTGATATAATTTTTAAATATTTCTCTTGTTTTGGACCCTATATCAAAACAAACATCATCATCATTAATTTCATTAATAAATTTTTCTTCTCCATTTTCAGTAATAACATCAATAGGTAGAATTATTTTTTCTTCAAATTTGCCAAGTGTAGTTATAGAATCATCTAAAGCATCTGTACATACTTCATTAGAACCTACATTAAATCCTGCGGCCTTAAGAAATGTAAATGCCATCGCTCCTCCAATAAGCATATAATCACATTTTTTGGCTAAGCTATTTATAACACCTATCTTATCTTGAACTTTATTTCCACCAAGAATCACAGTATAAGGCTTTTTAGCTCTATTTAACTTGTTTAACTTTTTTACCTCTTTTTCTACAAGAAAACCAATTCCATTAGGTAATTCTTTAGCAATTGCATAAGTAGATGCATTTTTTCTATGTAAAGTACCAAAAGCATCATTAATATAAATATCTCCTAATGAAGCCCAGTACTTACCAAGAGTGCTATCATTTGATGATTCTTTCTTTTCATCTAAATCTTCAAATCTAGTATTTTCAAGCATTAATATACTTTTAGCTCTCATTTTCTTAATTGCATCAAGAACTTCTTCTCCTGTAGATGATGGTACAAAATTAACCTTCTTTTTTAAAAGCTTACTTAAATGCTCTGAAACAGCTTTTAAACTGTATTTTTCTTTATCTTCATTACATTTAATTCTACCCATATGAGAGAGAATAATAACTTTTGCACCCTCTTTATAAGCATACTTTATAGTTGGTAAACTTTCTTTAATTCTAGTATCATCTATAATTACATCGCCTTCCATAGGTACATTATAATCACATCTAATTATAACTTTTTTCCCTTTTAAATTATAATCCATAATTGTTTTTTTCATATGTTATCATCCTCCATATTATTTATAAGTAGTTCTAATTATCTTCTATTATAACATTTTCACTATCCATACAATCAGTATCTTCACATTTGCATTCTTTTCCATCTTCTGAATAACAGCATTTTATCTCTCCACTATTATTAGATGCAATAACTTGCCAAGAATCAGTGTTATAAGGATTAGTAGTATTCTTTTTTAAATATCCTGTTTTAATTAAGTCATCAGATGTTAGTATAATATTTTTTAAAGTACCATCATCATTTTTAAAATCAAGATTATCAGGATTAACTTCTAAATAAGTTATACATGCATCACTAACATTACTTCTAAATGTTTCTTTTTGTTGCTTTAATGTGTTTTTATTTGTTTCAATCAAAGATGGCATAGCCACAATCATAAAGATAGCAAGTACAGAAATAATTCCAAGTAATTCTACAAGAGTAAATCCCCTATTCATAAACATCACCTTTTATAAATTACCAAAATACTTTGCTGTTCTAACCATTTGACTACTATAACTCATTTCATTATCATACCATGCGACAATTTTAACAAGTTGTCTGCCTTCAGTTTCTAAAACGTCAGTAAGTAAACCATCAACAACCGCACCATGTCTATTTCCAATTATATCACTAGATACAATTGGATCTTCTGTATACCCTAAAGTATCGTTTTGATTATTTTTAAACATATTATTAATTTCTTCCATAGAAGTATTTTTCTCAAGTTCAAGGGTAAGGTCAATAACCGAACCCGTAATAACAGGTACTCTAATTGCTGAACCTGCGAGTCTACCTTCTAATGATGGTATAACTTTACCTATAGCTGATGCCGCACCTGTAGTTGATGGTATTATATTAGCAGCTGCCGCTCTTCCTCTTCTTGAAATAGCACCTTTTTTATGAGCAATATCTAAAGTAGCTTGATCATTTGTATATGCATGAACAGTAGTCATAAAACCTTTGATAATTCTATTTTTATTATTTATTAAATCAATAACAGGGGCTAAACAATTAGTTGTACAAGAAGCTGCTGAAATAACCTTATCATCTTTAGTTAAAGTATTTTCATTAACTCCATACACAATAGTTTTAACATCTCCCTTAGCAGGTGCTGAAATAATAACCTTTTTAGCGCCTGCTTTTACATGAGCATAAGCCTTTTCTTTATCCGTAAAATGTCCAGTACATTCAAAAACCTCATCTATATTAAGTTCACCCCAAGGTAAAACTGTAGGATCAGTTTCTTTATAAACTCTAATTTTTCTGCCATCTACTATTAAGTTTTCATCATCATAAGATATTTTATCTACTTTATAACATCTATGAGAAGTATCATATTTAAGCAAATAAGCAAGTTCTTTAGGTTCTGTTAAATCATTTATAGCCACAATTTCAAAAGCAGGGTCTTCCTCCATAATTCTAAATACTAATCTTCCTATTCTCCCAAATCCATTAATTGCAACTTTTATCATAATATTCCTCTTTTCTAATCACTATATATTCCACCACCTATAAATTCTCTAAGTAACGAATCTTTTGGAATTTCTTCCGTAGCCATAGGCATAAATTGTCTAAGTAAATTAATAAGTCTTTGAGCTTCAGAATATACAGGACTATTCATATCAATCCCATATAATAAAGCCTCTGCATATATTCTAAGTACTCCAATTTCATAACTAAGTGAAGAATTAATTACAGCATCTACTTCATCCTCAAAAGGATATATATTTTGAAAAGTACCTTTATCAACATTATGCCACATCTTTAAAGTTTCTTCTGCCGAAGTATTCCTTGTTCTACTATCTCTAACTATTCTTCTTATTTTTCTTAAATCAGTAGTCCTAATTCTATTATGATTATCTAATTTTAAACTAAGTATAGGACTCATAAATATTTTATACTTATTTTCTCTTTTTATATTCTTAGTTAAAATATCATTAAGAGCATTAGTACCCTCAACTAATAATATATCATTTTCTTCTAATTTTAAATAGTTATTTTCATAAACTTTCTTTCCTTTTATAAAATCATGTCTTGGTATATTTACTTTTTCACCATTTAAAAGTTTAGTCAAATGTTTATTAAATAAAGCAACATCTGTAGCTTTTATATTATCAAAATCATAATCTCCATTTTCATCCCGTGGTGTTTTCTCAATATTAACTAAATAATCATCTAAAGATACTTGATGAGGATTAAGTCCTCTTGCTCTTAAATATAAAGCAAGTTTTTTAGCAGTTGTTGTTTTACCACTTGAAGATGGTCCTGATATTAAAACAAGTCTTATCCTTTTTTTATTATTAAATATATCATCTGCAAGCGATGATAATCTACTTTCATAATGGGTTTCAAATAACCTAATTGCATCACTATAAGCACCTTTTGTAACTAGTATATTTAAATCACTAGCCATATTTATATTTATAATTTCAGTCCATTTTTTATGGTTTTCATACTCTTTTAAAATCTTCTCATGTTTTTTAGGTTTAAAGACTCTTTTTGGATTTACTTCACTAGGATAACTAACAACAAAAGTATCTGAATCAATATAAGATACTTTATATTTATTAATCTGTCCTGTATCATGACCAAGTTCACCAAAGAAATAATCATATTCATCTTTTAATTTATATAACTTTATAACTTCATTAGTTGTATAACGTAAGTTATTAACCTTATCCATCTCTCCTTTAGCTTTAAAATATTTAATAGCATCAGTTCTCATAACCTTATTTGGTATAAATTCATATTTACCATCAATAAGTTCTTTTAATTTTTCATCAAGAGATAAAACAAACTTAGGAGTAACTCTATGTTCAGTAAGTTCACAGTATATTCCATTATCAAGAGAATAATTTATAAGTATATCAGCGTCAGGATATATTTCCTTTGCCGCAACAATTATCATAAATTCTAAACTTTTTTCATATATATCATTTCCAGCACTAGTACTCAAATCTAAAAATTCAACTTTCCCACTTTTACATACTTTTTCATTTAAATTTGTAATAATATTATTAAGTTTAGCACCTACTATAGGAAACTTATAATCATTAGATACCATTTTACTTATCTCATATAATGTAGTTCCTGAAGTTATATTTTCAATATATTTATCATTACATTTTAGTTTTATATTTGCCATAAAGTATCCTTCCTATTCTTATATTATTTTATCAAAATAATAATAATTTGTCAGTACTATAAAAAATAAAAATATCTATACAATAAAAAAATTCGAATATATATGCCCATTTATACATTTATTCTATAATAAAGAAAATATTTAATTTTTATTCCTATAACTTTACAATATTAACCTGATTTCCATGTCCTTTTACAATATCAATCAAATCTATAACTTTTAACCATATGGTTGAAGTATTATTATTTGGATGAACACCAATTATTTGTTTTTCATTTAAAAAGGCAACATCAATAAAGAAAATCACTTTCAATGTTTTATCATTTAGTAAGCCTAAAGGTGATACTGAGCCTGAAGTCAAATTCAATATACTCATTAAATCTTGTTTTGAAGCAAAGCATAATGGTCTTATACCATTTATTTTTCTAAAATTCTTTAAATATGATTAACTTGTGATAATGTCTTAAGTGATAACTTGCGAAAATGTCTCAA
>CAVFIJ010000045.1:0-14566 GCA_963622405.1 Bacteroidaceae bacterium
ATTCACACACCTACTTACTTATTATACAATATATTTACAATTTACAAAAACAAATTATTTGAATTATAACAAATCTTAAAACTTAAAAATTTAAGTAATCCAAAATTATAGTAATATAAAAGCATAAATGTCATATTTTTATTAAATCACTAATTTAATGTAAAAAGACGTAAAAAAGATGCTTATTTTGCATCTTCCTCTACTAATTCTATTTGAACCATTAAGGCATCGTCGCCTTTTCTTTCATTCAATTTTAAAATTCTAGTGTATCCACCATTTCTTTTAGCATATCTAACTGCTAGGTCATCAAATACTTTTTTTACAGTTTGTTTATCGTTTTGTAAGAACGCTAATGCTTTTCTTCTTGCAACTAATGAACCATCTTTACCATAAGAAATCATCTTATCAACAAATTTACGTGCTTCTTTAGCTCTAGTCTCTGTTGTAACAACTTTTTCATTATTAATGATATCTTTAGTTAAATTAGCAAGCATACTTCTTCTATGCTTATTATCGCGTCCTAATTTTCTATATGCCATATCTCTTCCTCCTAACTATTAGTCTTCATCACGGAATTTAAGTCCCATGTCTTTGATCTTATCAATTACTTCTTTTAATGACTTTTTACCTAAATTACGTATTTTCATCATTTCAAGTTCTGATTTTTCAGTTAAATCACCTAATGTATTAATATTAGCTCTTTTTAAACAATTATAAGCCCTAACAGAGAAATCTAAATCATCAATAGATGTTTCTAATTTCTTTAATTTAGTATCTTCTTGCTTAGCATTCATAATACCAGTAACATCTGCTATATCACTTAAATTAGTAACAATATTTAAATGTTCAATTAAAATTTTAGCTCCAAGTGCCATAGCCTCTTCTGGTCTTATTGAACCATTTGTTTCAACTTCCATAGTAAGTTTATCAAATGAAGCATCTTGTCCAACACGAGCATTATCTACATAAAAATTGATTCTTTCAATTGGAGAATATAAAGCATCAATAGCAATATATCCAATAGTATCATCTTCTATATATTTTTTATTATCATTAGATAAAACAGCACCTCTACCACTAGCAATAATAAAATCCATATCAAGTTTTCCATCTTCAGCAAGAGTTGCAATAACTTGATCCTTGTTAATAATTTCAATATCAGAGTCGCACTCAATATCACCAGCAGTAACTACTCCCTCTCCTTTAACAGACAAATGAGCAGTTTTTACTTCTTTTGAATTATTTTTTATAACAATACTTTTTAAATTTAAAACAATCGCTGTAACATCTTCTACAACACCATCTATTGTCTGAAATTCATGCATAACTCCATCTATTTTAACAGCAACAATTGCTGAACCAGGCATACTTGAAAGCATTACTCTTCTAAGAGCATTACCTAAAGTAGTACCAAAACCTCTTTCTAAAGGCTCTAGTTCAAATTTACCATAATTATTATTTTCAACATATTCTGTTATTTTATATTCTGGTTTCTCAAAATTAAAATTCATAAAGGACTCCTTTCTTAATTATCCACGTGGTCTTTTTGGTGGACGACATCCATTATGTGGAATAGGTGTAACATCTGAAATAGATGCAATTTCTAAACCTGCAGTTTGTAAAGATCTAATTGCAGTTTCACGTCCAGAACCTAATCCTTTTGCAAATACTTCTACTTTTTTCATACCCATTTCAGTTGCCGCTTTACCAGCAGCTTCAGCAGCCATACCAGCAGCAAATGGAGTAGATTTTTTACTTCCCTTAAATCCAAGTGTTCCAGCAGAAGCCCAGCTAATAGCATTACCATCTTTATCTGTAAGTGTTACAATAGTATTATTAAATGTTGAATGAATAAAAGCCTTACCTTCTGGGACATTCTTTTTAACTTTACGTTTTCTTGCTTTATAAGCCATATATAATATCCTCCTTTTTTAAATATTATTTCTTTTTATTTGCTATTGTTACAGCTTTACCTTTACGAGTACGAGCATTTCTTCTAGTACTTTGTCCTCTTACAGGTAAACCTTTTTTATGACGAGTACCCTCATATGAATTAATTTCCATCTTAGTTTTAATATTCATACTTACTTCACGACGTAAATCGCCCTCAGTTAAATATTTATTAACTTCATCACGAATACTTACTAACTCATCATTAGTTAAATCTTTTGCTTTTTTATCTTTATTGATTTTAGTAGCTTCTAATATTTTATTAGATGTACTTCTTCCAATACCATGAATTGAAGTTAAAGCAATCTCAACTCTTTTGTTATCAGGTACATCTACACCTTTAATACGTGCCATTAAATCGCCTCCTATTAACCTTGTCTTTGTTTATGTTTTGGATTTTCACAAATAACCAAAACTTTACCTTTTCTTTTAATTATTTTACATTTATCACATATTTTTTTAACTGATGGTCTTACCTTCATTTTAATCCCTCCTATTATTTTCTATAGGTTATACGCCCGCGTGTTAAATCGTAAGGTGATAATTCAACAGTTACTCTATCACCTTTTAAAATACGAATATGATTTATACGTATTTTACCAGAAACGCAAGCTTTAATAACATGTTTATTTTCAAGTGTTACAATAAACTCTCCTCCAGGAATAACATCCTCAACTAATCCTTCAAGTTCTATAACATCTTGTTTGACCTTTTTTGTAACTTCTTTGTTTTGCTTAAAGTTATTTTTCTTTTTGGCCAATCTTATCACCTCCTGGTCAATATATTATCTATTACGCCCTCAATTTGTTTAAATGTATAATCAGGGCTTATATCGCTATTTATATGATAAACAACATTTAAGTCCTCATAATATTTAATAAGTGGCATAGTTTCTTTTTCATAAACACCATACCTTTTTTCAAAAGTCTCTTTCGTATCATCTCCTCTTTTTACAAGAGAATGATGACAATGATCACATAAGCCTTTTCTAATAGGCTTTGAAGATTCAATCAAATCATTAAAAACTTCACCGCAATTTGGGCAAGAAACTCTACCAATAATTCTTTGTTCAGCCGTTTCCTTAGTAATATCTAAAACAAATACAGCATCAATTTTTTTATTTAATCTCTCTAAAATTTTAGCTTGACTAAAATTTCTAGGAAAGCCATCTAATACAAAACCAATCTTACAGTCTTCACCATTAAGTCTTTCCTCTAATAACTTAGCTACAATATCATCAGATACAAATTTACCAGCACTTATTAAATTGATAATTTTTTTATCAGAACAATTTCTAAGTAAATCACCAGTACTAATATGTGGTAAATTATATTTTTCACTAACTCTAACAGATTGTGTCCCCTTGCCCGCGGCAGGTGGTGCTATAAATAATATATTCATTATTGTCCTCTTCTTTTTCTTCTTTGTTTGTAACTTTTAGTTATCATATTACTTTCAAGTTGTTTATAAGCTTCAAGTACTACACCAACAACAATTATAAGTCCAGTACCTCCAATTTTAACATCAGTTGGTAATGATGAAAACCAACCAAACACATATGGAAGACCAGAAACTGCTGCTAAAAATAATGAACCAACAACAGTAATTCTAATTAATACTTTCGTTACATATTTTTCGGTTTCAGTTCCGGGTCTAACCCCAGGAATATACCCACCATTTTTCTGTAAATTCTCAGATAATTCCTTAGGCTTAATTGTAACAAAAGTATAAAAATATGAAAATAATATAATAAATATAACATAAAGTACAAATCCTGTACCAGTAGAAATAGATAGCCATTTATTAACAAAAGCCATCCAACTATCATTATTTGCAAATTGAGCAATTAATGCTGGAACAGAAATTAATGCAGCAGCAAATATAACAGGGATAACGCCAGCAGAATTTAATCTAAAAGGCATATATGTATTACTACCTCCATAATTACTTACTGTCTTATTAGCATATTGTACAGGAATTCTCCTTTCAGCAAGTTGTATATAAAGTACACCTAATATAACTATTAAATATACTAAAACAAATACACCAAAAGATAAAATACCCAAAAATGCTTTTTGTGTTGTGGCCATATCCACAAGAGAACTCCATGCCTCAGTAAACATATATGGAGTACTTGCTAAAATACCAGCCATAATAATCATTGAAATACCATTTCCAATTCCCTTAGTTGTAATTCTATCACCAAGCCATAGTAGAAATGCTGTACCAGCAGTTAAAACAAGAGCAGTTTGAACATATTCAATTATCTCTCCATCTGTAATAAAAGCAAATGAGAATAAATACCCTTGAATAAATGCTAGAATAATACCTAAAATTCTTGTAATTTGATTAATCTTATTTCTACCTGTTTGACCTTGTTTAGAAAGTTCAGTAAAGTAAGGAACTATATCCATCTGCAGTAGCTGCATAACAATAGATGCAGTGATATAAGGCATAACACCTAATGCAAAAATTGAAAAATTTTGCATAGCTCCTCCACCCATCATATCTAAGAGTTTTAAGAAACCTACATCAAGTTGATCATTGTCAACACCAGGAACAACAATAGCCGTTCCAAGTTTAAATATAAATAAGCAAAATAGAGTAAAATATATCTTTTTTCTTAAATCTTTATTAGCTGGGCTAGTTATTTGTTTAAGCATCTTAAACAATTAAATCACCTCTGCTTTTCCACCTATTTTTTCTATTGCTTCTTTAGCAGAACTAGAAAATTTATTAGCCTTAACAGTTAACTTCTTTTCTAATTTGCCTTGTCCTAAAATTTTAATACCATCTTTAGTATTTTTTACTAATCCCATATCTTTTAAGATTTCAGGAGTAACTAAAGCTCCATCATCAAATTTATTTAAATCATCTAAATTAATAATAGCATATATCTTTTTGAAGTTAGCATTAGAAAATCCTCTTTTAGGTATTCTTCTGAATAATGGAGTTTGTCCACCTTCAAATCCAACTCTAACTCCTCCACCGCTTCTAGAGTTTTGTCCATTTTCTCCTCTACCAGCAGTTTTACCTGTTCCGCTTCCAGGTCCACGACCTACTCTTTTTCTTGCTTTTGTAGCAAATGGATTAGGTTTTACATTATTAAGTTTCATTATAAAATCTCCTCCACTTTCTTACCACGTAATTTAGCAATCTCTTCTGCTGTTCTTTGTTGCTTTAAAGCATCAAGAGTTGCATATGCCATATTAACTTTAGTATTTGATCCTAATGATTTAGATAAAATATCCTTAACACCTGCAAGTTCTAGGACAGCTCTTACAGGTCCACCAGCTTTAACACCAGTACCTTTTGATGCAGGTTTAAGCATAACTTTACTAGCTCCTCTTACACCAATAGCTTCATGTGGGATTGTATATCCGTCAACAATTGCAACATTAGTAATGTTTTTTGTAGCAGCAGCAGTAGCCTTCTTTATTGCATCAGGTACTTCAAGAGCTTTACCTGATCCAATTCCTACTTTACCTTTTCTATCTCCTACAACAACTGTAGCTGCAAAACGTAATTGACGTCCACCTTTAGTTACTTTTGTAACACGTCCAATATTGATAACTTCATCATCATATAATTTTGGACGAGGTTCTCTTCTTCTGGTTTGCATTTAAGTTCCTCCTTTAGAATTCTAATCCATTTTCGCGAGCAGCATCTGCAAGTGCTTTTACACGTCCATGATACAAGTATCCGCCTCTATCGAATACTACTTTATTTATTTTTTTATCTTTTGCTCTCTTAGCAATAAGTTCACCAACTTTAGAAGCTGCTTCTATATTTCCACCATTTTCTAGTTTCAATTCTTTATCAATTGAAGAAGCACTCACTAAAGTTTTACCTTCACTATCATCAATGATTTGGGCAAAGATATTGCTATTAGATTTAAATACATTAAGTCTAGGTGTCTCAGTTGTTCCAGATAAATTCTTTCTAACTCTAAGATGTCTAGCCTCACGTACTTTATTACGATTAACTTTCTTTATCATAATATCGTCTCCTTTATCTTTTTAATTAAGCAGCTTTTTTACCAACTTTACGAATAATGTGTTCATCTGCATAACGAATTCCTTTACCTTTATATGGCTCAGGTTTTCTTATTTTTCTAACATTAGCCGCAAATTCACCAACTAATTGTTTATCTATTCCTTTAACAGTAAGTTCTGTATTACTAGGATTTTCTAAAGTAATTCCAACAGGTACTTCTAACTCTACAGGATGAGAATATCCAGCAGTAACAACTAAAGTACTTCCCTTTACATTAAATTTATATCCAACACCTACTGCTTCAAGCTTTTTTTCAAAACCTTTAGTTACACCAATTACCATATTATTGATATTAGCATTAGCTGTTCCATGGAAATTCTTGTAAGCATCACTTTTTCTTGTTAAACTCACTTCATTTCCTTCTACTTTTACAGTAATATTTTTATTTATTTCAGTAGAAAGTTCACCTTTTGGGCCTTTAACTGTAATAATATTACCATCAGCAAGTAGTGTAACATTTTCAGGTAATGTAATAATTCTATTTCCAATACGACTCATAGTTCTTTCCTTTCTACCAAATATATGCTAAAACTTCTCCACCAAGTTTATTTGATTTAGCATTCTTACCAGTCATAACTCCTTTTGAAGTTGATACGATGGCAATACCAAGTCCATTTAAAACTGATGGCATTTCTTCAGCCTTTGCATATACACGTAATCCTGGTTTAGATATTCTCTTTAAGCCAGTAATTACTCTTTCTTTTTTATCTCCATATTTAAGAGTTAAAATAATAGTGTTTTGGACTTTATCTTCTTTTATCTTATAATTAACGATATAGCCTTCTTCTTTTAAAATTTTTGCAATTTCTATTTTAATATTTGAAGCAGGTACTTCAACACTTTCATATTTCATTTGATTTGCATTACGAATTCTTGTAAGCATATCTGCGATTGGATCTGTCATTTATATCCTCCCTTCACTCTTATATCAAATATTACCAACTTGATTTAGTAACACCTGGTATTTGTCCTTTATAAGCTAAGTTTCTAAAGCAAATACGGCATATTCCATATTTTCTAAGTACTGAATGTGGTCTACCACATATAGAACATCTTGTATATGCTCTAACCTTATACTTAGGCTTTCTACTAGCTTTAACAATCATACTTTTTCTAGCCATAAATTCCTCCTAATTGTTATTTTTTAAATGGCATACCGAAACCTTTTAGTAAATCTAATGCTTCTTCATTAGTCTTTGCTGTAGTAACAAAAACAATATCCATTCCACGTACTTTTACAACGTTATCATACTCTATTTCAGAGAAAATTAATTGTTCATTTAACCCAAGAGTATAATTACCTCTACCATCAAATGATTTATTACTAATACCTCTAAAATCTCTAACACGTGGTAATGTAATACTTATTAACTTGTCTAAGAAATTATACATATTCTTACCTCTTAATGTTACCTTGCAACCAATTGCCTGACCTTGTCTAATCTTAAATCCTGCAATAGCCTTCTTTGCCTTTGTTATAACAGGTTGTTGCCCAGTAATAGCTTTCAAATCTGCAACTGCAGCCTCAATTAATTTAGAATTACTTGCACCATCACCAACACCCATATTTATAACAATTTTTTCTAACTTTGGTGTATCCATAACACTTTTATAATTATATTTTTCTCTTAAACTTGGCATTATTTCTTTACTATATTTTTCTTTTAGGCGGTTCATTTCTGCATCCTCCTTTCAGGTTAGTCAAGCTTCTCATTAGATTTTCTTGACACTCTTACTTTTTTACCATCTTTTGTAGTTGTATGTCCAATTCTTGTAGCTTTTTTAGTTTTAGGATCAATTATCATTACGTTAGACGCATCAAGTGGTCTTTCGATTTCAATAATTTCTCCATTTTGTCCACCGTTTGGTTTAACATGCTTATGAGCAATATTAACACCTTCAACGATAACTTTATTATCAGCTTTAAGGGTTTTAAGAATCTTGCCTTCTTTACCTTTGTCTTTTCCGGCAATGACAACAACATTATCTCCTTGTTTTAATCTCATATTCTTCCTCCAAACGATTATAATACTTCTTTAGCAAGTGAAACTATCTTCATAAAATCTTTATCACGAAGTTCACGTGCTATTGGTCCAAAGACACGAGTTCCAACAGGTGATTTATCATCTTTAATAATAATACAAGCATTATCATCAAACTTAATATAAGACCCATCTTCTCTTCTTAGACCTTGCTTAGTCCTAACAATAACAGCCTTAACAACTTTACCTTTTCCAACTGTACCATTAGGTGTTGCCTTCTTAACAGTTCCGACAACAATATCTCCAATATTCCCTGTTTTAACCTTGCTGCCACCTAATACTCCCATGACTAATAATTCGCGAGCACCAGAATTGTCAGCTACTTTTAAACGGGTTTCATGTTGAATCATAATAAATCCTCCTTAATGTTATAAAATAACTGCTTTTTCTACTACTTCAACCAAACGATAATGTTTAGTTTTAGATAGTGGTCTAGTTTCAGCAATTCTTACTGTATCGCCAACACTTGCTTCATTTTTTTCATCATGTGCAGCATATTTTTTAGAATACTTTACTCTTTTTCCATATAATTTATCTTTAGTGTAAGTTTCAACTAAAACTGTAATGGTTTTGTTATTAGAACTACTAACAACCTTACCAGTTAATTCATGTTTTCTTTCCATAATTACCTCCTAGTTCTCTTCTTTTCTCTCACGCATAATAGTTTTCATCTTTGCGATTTCTTTTCTAAGCTCTCTTATTCTAGATGGTTTTTCAAGAGTACCAGTGGCTTGACTGAAACGTAAATTAAATAATTCTTCTTTATTTTCAGCGATTTTAGCGATTATCTCTTCATCACTTAATTCTCTAATTTCACTAGTTTTCATTTACCTCACCACTTTCTCTTTTTACAAACTTACACTTAATTGGAAGTTTATGCATAGCTAAGCGTAATGCCTCCCTTGCAACTTCTTCACTAACACCAGCAACTTCAAACATGATTTTGCCTTCTTTAACAACAGCAACCCATTCTTCTGGTGCACCTTTACCTTTACCTTGACGAGTTTCAAGAGGTTTTTTAGTTAATGATAAGTGTGGAAAAATATTAATCCATACTTTACCACCACGTTTCATATAACGTGTCATAGCTACACGGGCAGCTTCAATTTGTCTTTGTGTAATCCAAGCACCCTCCATAGCTCTAAGACCATAGTCTCCAAAATGTAATTCTTTATTACCTCTAGTTTTACCATCATATCTTAAACGATGTGGACGGCGATATTTAGTTCTCTTTGGAATGACTGCCATTATTATTACCTCCCTTATTTTTTCTTTCAGGAAGGATTTCTCCTTTATAAATCCATACTTTAACACCAATCTTACCATAAGAAGTATTTGCTTCTTTATGAGCATAATCAACATCAGCTCTTAAAGTATGACGTGGAATATTTCCTTCAGTATAATGTTCACTTCTAGCAATTTCTGCTCCATTTAAACGACCAGATACCAAAGTTTTAATTCCTTTTGCTCCTGACTTCATTACATTTCTAATTGCTTTCTTTTGAGCAACTCTGTATGATACTCTATTTTCTATTTGATGAGCAATATTGTCTGCGACTAAAGCCGCTTCCAAATTTGGGTTTTTAATTTCTTTAATTGAAATATGAATATCTTCATCTACAATTTTAGAAATTTCTTTCTTAATCTTTTCAATTTCATCACCACCATGCCCAATTACAACACCAGGTTTAGCAGTATTGATGATAATTTCAGTCTTACCAGCTTTTCTCTCAATAACAACGCTTGAAACAGCTGCATCAGATAATCTTTTACCTAAGAACTTACGAATCTTATGATCATTGTTTAAATACTTAGCAAAATCTTTACCTTCAGCATACCAATTAGATTCCCAGCCTTTATTGATGCCAACTCTAAGTCCGACTGGACTAACTTTTTGACCCATCAGTATTTCCTCCTTTGTTATTTATCTCTCACTTACTACAACAGTAATGTGACTTGTTCTTTTCTTGATAGGATCTGGTCTACCTTTAGCACCAGCTCTACCTCTTTTAAGTGTTCTACCCTCATTAATATAAGCTTCTTTTACATAAAGTTTTTCTTTATCAAGTCCTAAATTATTCTCAGCATTTGCAACTGCGCTTTTAAGAACTTTATAAATTGCTCTTGAAGCCTCTCTATTAAGGTTAGTTAAAATAATATCCGCTTCTGTTACATCTTTACCACGAATCAAATCAATGGTTAGACGAGCTTTCCTAGGTGCAATTCCAACACCTTTAGCGATTGCTTTAGCTTCCATTTATCCCATTCCTTTCTGGTTTACTTTTTGTTTTTATTATTGCCGTGTCCGCCAAATTTACGAGTAAGTGCAAATTCACCTAATTTATGTCCAACCATATCTTCTGTTACATAAACAGGAATAAATTCTTTACCATTATGAACAGCAAATGTGTGTCCAATAAATTCAGGAAAAATTGTAGAACGGCGAGACCAAGTTTTAATTACTTCTTTTTTTCCAGATTTATTTTGTTCTCTAACCCTTTTAAGTAATCTTTCAAATACATAAGGGCCTTTTTTTAAACTTCTAGCCATCTATAAATCATCCTTTCTTATTTTTTACGACGTACAATTAATTTACTTGAAGCTTTCTTATTGTTACGTGTCTTATATCCAAGAGCTGGTTTACCCCATGGAGTCATAGGACCCTTACGTCCGATAGGTGCACGACCTTCACCACCACCATGTGGATGGTCATTAGGATTCATAACAGAACCACGAACAGTAGGTCTAATACCCATATGTCTCTTTCTTCCAGCCTTACCTAAATTTACTAGTTCATAATCAGCATTTCCAACCTCGCCGATTGTAGCACGACATACACTTAAGACTTTTCTAACTTCACCGCTTCTTAAACGAAGTAATGTATATTTACCTTCTTGTCCTAAGATTTGAACACTAGCACCAGCACTTCTAGCCATTTGAGCACCTTTACCAGGCTTTAACTCAATATTATGTACAAGTGTTCCCTCTGGAATATTCGCAAGTGGTAATGTATTACCAACTTTAATATCAACGTTCTCTCCACTTTCAATTTTCATTCCAACTTTAATGCCTTTAGGAGCAATTATATATCTCTTTTCTCCATCAGCATAATTAATTAAAGCAATGTTAGCACTTCTATTTGGATCGTATTCAATAGATGCGACCGTTCCTACAATACCATCTTTATTTCTTTTGAAATCAATGATTCTATATTTCCTTTTCGCACCACCACCATGATGTCTTACTGTAATTTTACCTTGGTTGTTACGACCACCTGATTTTTTTATTGTTACAACTAATGATTTTTCTGGAGTTGTTTTAGTAATTTCTTCATTTACTAATGTTGTCATTCCACGTGTACCATTAGTCATTGATTTATATGATTTAATAGCCATATTCGTCCTCCCTTAAGATTAATTAAGTTCGATTGAACTTCCTTCTTTTAATTTAACAATTGCTTTTTTAATATTTTTTGTTTTACCAGCATAACGACCAACTCTTTTTTTCTTAGGTTTAACGTTTACTGTATTTACATTTTCAACTTTTACATTAAAAATATTTTCTACTGCTTGTTTAATTTGTGTTTTATTAGCTTTTGTATCAACACTAAACACAACAGTATTATTATTTTGTAAATCAGAAGTTTTTTCTGTAATAATTGGAGCTTTTATAATGTCTCTATAGTTATTCATTACGCAAGTACCTCCTCTATCATTTTAACTGCACCCTCAGTTATAACTAAACTATCAGCTGCAATTAAATCTAATGTATTAATTTCATTAGCTTCTAGTAATACAACATTTGGTATGTTACGTGAACTTAAAATAACATTATCTGTAAGTTCATCTACTACTATTAAAATATTTTTACTTGCTTTTATTGCATCTAAAATATTAAGCATATCTTTAGTTTTATTAGTCTCAATATTTAAGTTATCAAGTACAATAATTTCTTTGTCTGCAACTTTGTATGAAAGTGCTGACTTAAGTGCAAGTACTCTTTCTTTTTTATTTTGTTTTTTGTTATATGTTCTAGGTTTTGGACCAAAAACAATTCCTCCACCTGGCCATTGTGGTGAACGTGTACTACCTTGTCTAGCATGTCCTGTTCCTTTTTGTCTGTATGGCTTTCTTCCACCACCACTTACTTCACTGCGTGTTTTAGTACTATGTGTACCTTGTCTTTGAGAATTTCTTGCTAATGTAATAGCATCATATAAAACTGCATCATTTGGAGTAATACCCCATACTGATTCATTAAAAGTAATATCTCCTACTTTTTCACCCTTAATATTTAAAACTGGATTCTTTTTCATAATTTACCTCCTAGTTTTCTGCTGAAGCATTTTCTGCCTCAGTACTTTCTTTTGTCTCTTTCACTTCTTCTTTAACCCAAGAATTAAGCGCAGGTCTTTCATTTATTTTATTAGGATTTTTAACAGCAGTTTTAATAGTAACTAAACTCTTTTTAGGTCCAGGAATATTTCCCTTTACCAAAATAATATTATTTTCTAAATCAACATCAACAATCTCAAGATTCTGAATTGTTACAACATTAGTACCCATATGACCTGGTAATTTTTTACCCTTAAATACACGCATTGGTCTCATTGTACCCATTGAACCTGGTCTTCTATGATAATGTGAACCATGTCCCATAGGTCCTCTTTGTTGACCGTGTCTTTTAATAACACCTTGGAACCCTTTACCTTTAGTAATTCCAGTTACGTCAACCATTTCACCCCTTACAAAAATATCCGCAGATATTTCCTGTCCTAAGGTATATTCTTCTACATTTACACCTCTAATTTCTTTAAAGAAGCGCTTAGGTGTAGTATTTGCTTTGCTAGTATGTCCAGCAGAAGCTTTTGTCGCAAGTTTCTCTCTTTTTTCATCAAAACCAAGTTGAATTGCATCATAACCGTCGTTAGCAATAGTTTTAATTTGAGTAACAACGTTAGGTGTTACTTCAACTACAGTAACTGGAGTTAATTTTCCATCTTGATCAAATACTTGAGTCATTCCGATTTTACGACCTAAGATTCCTTTCATATTCATTCCTCCTATTATAATTTAATTTTAATATCAACACCACTTGGAATATCTAGATGCTGAAGTGCATCAATAGTCTCCTTACTTGGATTATTGATATCAATAAGTCTTTTGTGTGTTCTTTTTTCAAATTGTTCACGTGAATCTTTATATTTATGAACAGCTCTCAAAATAGTTATCTTTTCCACTTCAGTAGGTAATGGAATAGGTCCACTTACTTCTCCTCCGCTTCTTTTAACAGTATCAACAATCTTTGCACATGCTTTATCTAAATTCTTGTGTTCAAAAGATTTTAATCTGATACGAACTTTCGCATTAGACATATTGTATCCTCCTTTCGCCTATATCTTTAGTATAGACTTACTCCGTGTAAAAACCTAAGTACGTAGTAAATTATTAACAACTTAACCTAGCGTCTCAGCAACCTCACACATCATCGCAGCCACACACATTCAAAAGTATACAGTAAAAATGTATGAAATTCAAGAGTTTTTAGAATTTTTTTTAGAATTTGTACAAAAATCTGATATAATTGGTCTGGTGGTAAAATGAAAATATGTGTATTAGGTAGTGGTGCATATGGCTCAGCACTTGCCGTTATCCTAAACGAAAATAAAAATAAAGTTTATTTATGGAGCCCAATAAAAAAAGAAATACAAACATTTAAAGAAAATAGAGAACCTTTAAAATTACCAGGAGTAAAACTAGACGAAAACATTATAATAACAAATAACATCGAAGAGGCTACTTATAATGCAAATCTTATTGTTCTAGCAATTCCAACAGCATATGTAAGAAGTACAATCAAAAAGATAAAAAATTACATAAAAGATAAACCAATATGCATTGCATCTAAAGGAATAGAACAAGAAACATGTGCATTTGTAAATGAAATAATTTTAGAGGAACTTAATAGTAATAATGTTGCCATAATATCAGGACCTTCATTTGCCATAGATGTCGCAAATAAAGTTCCTGTAGGACTTACTTTAGCCTGCAAAAGTAAAGAAACAACAGAATTAGTATATAATGCATTTTCAAATTCACATTTTAAACTTAGAATTTGTAGTGATATCATAGGAACTGAAATATGCGGAGCAATAAAAAATGTAATAGCAATCGCAGCTGGTATGTTAAAAGGAATGAATATGCCTGAAAGTACATCAGCTATGCTTATAACAGAATCAGTACACGATATAAAAGATTTAATAAAAGGCTTAGGTGGAGATGGAGACACAATATCTTCTTTTGCTGGATTTGGTGATTTACTCCTAACCGCAACAAGTACAAAAAGTAGAAATTTTTCTTTTGGAATTTTAATAGGAAGTGGAGCATCAAAAGAAGAAATAAAAAGTTATATAGAAAACACAACAATAGAGGGCCTATATACTTTAACATCAATAAAAAAACTATTAGTAAGTATAAACACCCAAATGCCAATTGTTGAACTATTATATAGTATAATTT
>CAVFIJ010000046.1:0-3920 GCA_963622405.1 Bacteroidaceae bacterium
GAAGTTAAAGATTATATTGAGAAAAAACTTGAATTTTAAAGAGATATCTTATGATATCCTTTTTTTAATATTATATTTTTCAAAAGTAAAAATTTGCAATCATCTTGCCTTAATAATATAAATAGTGTAAAATATACATAGATTATAGGAGATATTGATTATGGGATTATTTGATAAATTTAAAAATATATTTAAAAAAGAAGAAAAGGAAGAAACAGCTTTATATGATAAAGGATTAGAAAAAACCCGCAATAATTTTTTAGGAGCCCTTTCTAATTTAAATTTTAGACATACAAATATAAGTGATGAATATTTTGAAGAATTAGAAGAAATATTAATTATGGCTGATATTGGTGTTAATAATGTAATGAATATTATTGATAAATTAAAATTAAGAGTAAAAAAAGAAAATATTACTTCATCATCTGATTTAAAAGATATAATTGTTGATGAAATGTTTATAATATATGTCTCTGGAGATATTATTGTAAATAAAATAAATTATGCTGAAAATGGACCTACAGTTATTTTATTTGTTGGTGTAAATGGTGCTGGTAAAACAACAACTATTGGGAAACTTGCTTATAAACTTAAAAATGAAGGTAAAAAAGTATTAGTAGTTGCAGGTGATACTTTTAGAGCTGGTGCGGTTGAACAACTTAAAGAATGGGCTAATAGGGTAAATATAGATATTGTATATAAAGAGGGTGCTGAGCCAGTATCTGTTATGTATGATGGCATGGTTAAAGCTAAAGATGAAGAATATGATGTTGTACTTGTAGATACGGCTGGTAGACTTCAAAATAAAGTTAATTTAATGAAAGAACTCGAAAAAATTAATAGAACTATTGGTAAATTAATTGAAGGGGCTCCTCATGAAACTCTTTTAGTCGTAGATGCTACTACAGGCCAAAATGGAATTAGTCAGGCTAAAAGTTTTAAAGAAATAACTAATATAACTGGAGTTGTATTATCTAAATTAGATGGTACGGCTAAAGGTGGTATAGTACTTGCTATAAAAGAAAGTACAGGCATTCCAGTTAAATTTGTCGGTCTTGGTGAAAAAGAAGAAGATTTAAGAGTATTTGATATTGAAAAATATATATATGGTTTATTTAAAGGAATTGATGAAGATGAAAAGCAGTAAGATAGATATTTCTGGGATAACTTTAGTGTTACAATTACTTTTATTTGTTTTAGTAATTGTGTTTCTTGTTTTATCTGCATGGTTTAATATTATGTATTATGTAACTGCTATTACGGTAGGAGTTACACTTGGAATTATGGGATATAATAATCATAAGTTTTTTAAAAGAAAGTATTTGACTGTTATATATATAATTTTTAGTATTTTTATGATTTTATCTGGTATAGGGGGTATTATAGGTGGATAATAGAATATATCTTATAAATCTTTATGATTATTATTCTGACCTATTAACGGAAAAACAAAAAGAGTATTTTGAAAGTTATTACTTTGATAATTTATCATTACAAGAGATAAGTGAAAATACAAAGGTAAGCAGGAATGCTATTTCTAAACAAATAAAGGAAGTAATAAATAAACTTGAATATTTCGAAGATAAATTAAAATTATATAACAAATCACTTAAAATAAAAGAATTAATAAAAGAAATAGATATAAATATAAAAAATAAAATAGAAGAATTAATTTAGGAGGGTAAATATGTTTGGAAGAATAGTTTATATTAGTAATAATGAAGCCCATGTAGAAGTACAAAACGATAATGGAGTGAGTACTAATATTATGAATATGCATGTGGTATTTGAAGATGAAAAGAAAAAAATACTTGGGGAAGTAGAAGATATTAGTGATGGTATTATAAAGATTAGATTTTTAGGAGAAATTGCTGATGGTAAATTTTTAGGTGGTGTTATTAGAAAACCTACTTTTAATGCTACACTTAGATTAATTAATCGTGATGAAGTTGGTCTATTAGTTGGTGAAGATAATGCATCATCATTTACTCTTGGAGTAAGCCCTTTATATGATGATTATCCAATTAGAGTTGATATAAATGCTTTATTTAGTAGTCATATGGCAGTATTTGGTAATAGTGGTTCTGGTAAATCCTGTGGAGTAGCAAGAATATTACAAAATGTTTTTTCAAATCCTAAGTTATTACCATTTAAGTCAAACTTTTTTATGTTTGATGCATATGGCGAATATCATACGGCATTACAAGATATTAATAAAATAAATCCAAATTTAAATTTTAAATTTTATACTACTAATATAAATCAAACAGAAGGAGAAATATTAAATCTTCCTTTATGGCTTTTAGATATAGATGATTTGGCACTTTTACTTAGAGCTGATAGTCATTCACAAATAACTATATTAGAAAGATTACTTAAATTAGTAAATATTTTTGCAACTGATGATGATATGTCTAAAAAATATAAAAATCATCTTATAGCTAAGGCTATAATGACAATTCTTTATACAAATCAAACTGCAAGTAGTAAACGTAATGATGTATTTGCTATATTAGCAACTTGTTCTACTAACGAATTTTGTTTAGAGGCACCTGTTCAAGGTATTGGTTATACAAGAAAGTTTAGAGAATGTTTTACTATAGATACAGCTGGACAGTTTCCTGAAAGTATTTTAATGACAGAGTATGTAACTAGTTTTATTGATGAATCTTTAGATACATATGAACCTACAGGCAGACATTTTTATACATTAGAAGATTTAGAAAAAGCTTTGGAGTTTACTTTGATAAGTGAGGGTATGCTTCATAATAGTGTTACATATGCAGATGCTATTACTCTTAAAGTAAGATTACATGATTTAGTAATTTCTGAAAATTCTAGATATTTAAGATATCCTGAGTTTATAACTATGGAAAATTATATTGCTTCCCTTGTATCTTATAATGGAAGAAAGGCTCAAATTGTCAATTTTAATTTAGAAGATATTGATGATTGGTTTGCTAAAGTATTGGTTAAAATATATTCTAAAATGTTATTTAATTTTTGCAAAGGTCTTAAAAATAGAGCATCAATACCATTTCATATTTTTGTAGAAGAAGCTCATAGATATGTTCAAAATGATAAAGATGTTAGTTTAATTGGTTATAATATTTTTGAGAGAATTGCTAAAGAGGGAAGAAAATATGGGGTTATATTTAATTTGATATCTCAAAGGCCAGTGGAAATATCAGATACTGTTATATCACAGTGTGCTAACTTTTTAGTATTTAAGTTAAATCATCCATTAGATGTTGATTATATAACAAAGATGCTTCCTAATATAACTTCAGAAATAGTTGAAAAGCAAAAATCATTACAGCCTGGTACTTGTATGGCTTTTGGTGGCGCGTTTAAAGTTCCAATGATAGTTAAAATGCAAATGCCTGATCCCGCACCATCAAGTAGTAGTTGTGATGTTATAAATACGTGGAAAGTATGAAAAAGATTATATTATTAATATTATTTATTTTAGTTATATTTGGAGTAATAATGTTTACTGGTACAGAGGCAGATGATTCAAAAACAGTGTCTAAAAATAAAGAAAACAAAATTTTCTCTTATAAAGATGTAACTTATGAAAATGTTATATTTAGTGATATAAGATATACATTTAAAGATAATACGTTTACATTTACTTCTAATGTATCTTCATTAAATGAGGATGTTATAGCAGTTAAATCTATAAATATTATTTTAAAAAAAGACAATGTAGAATTAGGCAGATTAATAGGATATGTTGGAGGTACTTTAGAATATAATGATAGTAAAAAAATTATTGCTGAAGGAAATATAGATTATACATCATTAGATGAGATAGAGTTTGAATTTAACAATTAAGCACTTATAAACATACACGATTTGTATGTTTTTTTTGAATTTAGGAAATTCATTTTTTTTAAAAATGTAGAAGTAAAAATAAA
>CAVFIJ010000047.1:0-4292 GCA_963622405.1 Bacteroidaceae bacterium
TAATAATATAATAAAAAATAATATTTTACTAGAAATTTGTCCTACTAGTAATATACAAACAAATGCTACTGATATGTATAAAAATCATCCTATAAAAAGAATGTATGAAGATGGTATACCACTTTCTATAAATACTGATAATTCTACAGTCTCAAATATAAGTTTATCTGAAGAATATATAAAATTATATAATACATTTGGTTTAAATACCAAGGACTTTAAAAAAATAAATAAAATGGCTATAGAGCATGCCTTTATAAGTGATGAGGAGAAGAAGGAATTATTAGAAAAATTAATATGAAAAAAATAATTCAAAAGAGAAATTATATAATTTTATTTATAATTATTGGGCTTATTTTATTGCTTATAATTCAAAATATATGGCAACCTAAGATTATGTATAAGTCTTTTAAATGTGGAGAAGAAAATATATTTATAGAAATATATAGTAATAAAAACATGAATGATGTTTTTGATAAAATAGGTAAAATTTATAAAAAATATGATAAGCTTTCTAATGAAACAAAAGATTATAATGCTTTAAAAGAATTAATAAATTATGGAAAAAACATTTATACTAAAACAGATGGACTTATTGATATAACTACTAAAAATTTACCACAAAAAATTAAAAGTAATAAAATTTATCATTTTGAAACGAAAATTAATGATATAGAAAATAATTTAGATTCTTTAAATTTAGACCTTATTTTAGGGGCATACGCTACAGATAAAGTGGTTAAATATTTAAATAATAAAGGTATAGATGAATATATAATAAATGAAAATGGGAATGTTGTTACGGGCGAAAAACCTCAAAATAAGAAATATAGTGTTAGTATTCAAGATAAAGATAATAATTTAATAGAAATTGTATATTTAAAAAATAGGGCGTTAGTAGTTAAAGGTAATGTTTCTAATTTAGAAAGTTATATGGCTAATCCTAAAACAAGTACTATACCTAAAAATAAATTAGTAGCTGTTATATCTAATAATATTAATGATGCAAATATGATAGCTAATGTTTTATATTTATTAGACGAAAAAGAAGGCAGAGAATTTATAAGAGATTATGATGCTGAAGGCTTATGGAGTGATGATGAAGTTACTTATACAAATGGTTTTAAAGAATATTTAAAAAAATAAAAATGTACATTTTAAGTGAAAATTTAGAAATATAAAAAAAAGATTAAAAACCTTTGAAATGAGAAAGCATATATGATAAACTATATATTGTAAGTTAGGAAGTAGGAGTGATAAGATGAATTTATTGTTTGAAATAGCAGATAGGGATTTAATATTTATAGCACTGGCTGTTTTAGCCTTAATAATATTTGGAGTAACTATTTATTATGTGGTAACTAAGAGTAATAAGGTTGTTCCTATTGATGATGATGATAGATTTGATAGTGAGGATGACTTCCTAGAAGAGACTGAATTAACGGAAGAACAAAGGGAAGCTAAAGAAGAACTTGAGAGAGTTTATAGTAAAATGAGTGCTGATTTAGAAAAAGAGAAAACTACATCTATAAAAGAAGAAGTGGAGATTAGTAATATTGATGCTTTTGAAAGAGAACAAGAAGAGAATGCTATAATAAGTTATCAAGAATTATTAAAACATGCTGAATCTCAAAAAAAATTATCTCCCAAAAGAAAACAGTATACAACATACGAAGAAGAGCCTGCATCTAAAGAGAGGGAACAACTTGCATTTGAAATAGATAAAGAAATAGAAGAGCCTAGAAAGTTTAAAAATTCAGAAATAATTTCTCCTATTTTTGGTATACAAAGTGAAGGCAAACATGTTCAAAGGCATGCTATAAAACAAAAAAAACCTGTATCTAAAAGTGGGCAAGATGAAAATGAAGAGTTTTTAAATTCATTAAAAGAATTTAGAAAAAAATTATAGACAATTTATTTTAAATATGATATTATCTATTTATAAATCTGTAATGAAGGAATATTAATAAGCCAATGCATAAAGTGAATTTGGGATAGTGAGAACCAAGTTGTAATACTTATTAATTCCTACCTTCTAGAGCATGAAAACATGCCGGTTAAAGCCGTTATCTATAATTAAGTAAATAAAAGGATGGTACCGTGCTTATGCACTCCTTATGAGTACTATCTTTTTTTGTTATAAAGGAGGAATATTATGAAACTTAAAAACAGTTATTTTTATACTATAAGAGATGATGTGAAGGAAGAAGAAATTATTAGTGAGAAATTGCTAGTTAAAAGTGGTATGGTTAAGAAAACAGCTAGTGGTATATATATGTTTATGCCTCTTGGATATAAAGTAAAACAAAAGGTTGAAAACATAATTAGGGAAGAGATGAATAAAGCAGGAGCTCAAGAGGTTATAATGCCACAGTTGATTGCTGGAGATATTTTTGTTAAATCAGGTAGAAGAGATGCTTTTGGCGATGATATGTTTTCTTTAAAAGATAGATATGATAGAGATTATGTTTTAGGGCCTACTCATGAAGAGTTATTTGTACTTGCTGCTAAAGAAAAAATAAAATCATATAAAGATATGCCTTTTAATTTATATCAAATTGGTAATAAATATCGTGATGAAGTAAGACCTAGATATGGTCTTATTAGGACAAGAGAATTTACTATGAAAGATGCATATAGTTTTGATGTAAACAAAGAAGAATGTGATAAAGCCTACAAAAAAATGTATACTGCATATAATAATATATTTAATCGTTTTGATATTGATTATCGTGTAGTAACCGCAGATACTGGTGCAATGGGGGGAGAACTTTCAGAAGAATATCAAGCTATTTCAGATATTGGTGAAGATACTTTAGTACTTTGTGATACATGTGATTATGCATCAAATATTGAAATTGCTAAGACAATACCTCATGAATCTAAAAAAGAACAAGAAAAAGATATGGAATTAATAGAAACACCTAATGCTAAAACAATAGATGATATTGTTAATTTATTAAATATAGATGTATCTAAAACTGTAAAAACACTTGTATATAATATTGATAGTGAAATTATTATTGCTTTAGTAAGAGGGGATAGAGAACTTAACGATACTAAACTTAGAAAACTATTAAATGCTAAAGATGTTAATATGGCTAGTGAAGAAGAGGTTAAAACAATAACTGATGCAACATTTGGATCACTTGGTCCTATTGGTATAAATTCTAAAATAGTTATTGATAATGAAGTTGAGTCTATGACTAATTTTGTAGTGGGTGCTAATATAACAGGATATCATTATATAAATGTTAATTTAAAGGATTTTGAAGTTTATAAAGTTGGAGATATTACTAATATAAAAGAGGGGGATGTTTGTCCTAAGTGTAATGGTAAGATTTATTTTAAAAAGGGTATTGAAATTGGTAATTTATTTAAACTAGGAGATAAATATTCAAAGAGTTTAAATTTGACTTATTTAGATAAAAATAATAAGCCAAAATATGTAGAAATGGGAAGTTATGGAATTGGTACTGCTAGATGTATATCTGCTATTATTGAGCAACATCATGATGATAAAGGAATAATATGGCCTAAAGAAGTCGCACCTTTTGCTATTGCTATTGTTATTATTAATATAAAGGATGAAAAGCAAGTAAATGTAGCTGAAAAGTTATATAATAATTTAATAAATAAAAATATTGATGTCCTTTTAGATGATAGAGATGAAAGAGCTGGAGTTAAGTTTAATGATATGGATTTAGTAGGTATTCCTATTAGAATTACTATTGGAAATAAAGTCATAGATAATATGTTAGAGATAAAAACTAGAGATGGTAAGATAGATAAAACTTTAAAATTAGAAGAATTAGAGGAAATATTGAAAGAAATTTTATAAATCTATACATTTATAAAGAATTTTAGTATAATTAAAATGATATGAAACATATATTAATTTGGTTTATAAAACTATATCAAAAAATTCCAGGTCCATGGCATAATATGTGCCGTCATATTCCAACATGTTCTAATTATGCATCTGAAGCTATTTTGAGATATGGTTCTTTAAAAGGAGTATATTTATCTATTAAAAGAATTTTAAGGTGTAATCCTTTTGGAACATATGGATATGATCCGGTTATTAAGGAGGAAGACAATGAAAAAAGTAATTAATTTAATACTAATGGTTTGTATATTTATTTCACTAACTGGTTGTGAAATAAAAACAAATAGTATGGAAAACATTAATATATATACAACTAATTATCCTATTGAATATATTACTGAGAGATTATATGGAGAGCATGCGGCTATTAATAGTATTTATCCAAATGGAGTAAATATAAATG
>CAVFIJ010000048.1:0-13285 GCA_963622405.1 Bacteroidaceae bacterium
AATGTAAACAGTGATTTTGTTGATATTAATAACCTTCCTTCTGATTTAAAAGCATTTATAGATAATACTAATGGAGAAATTAAAAATCAAGTTTATAGATTTTTATATCAAAAAAATAAAGACAAAAGTTTAGCACAAACTACAAAAGGCCTTTTTACTACTGGCCCTGTTAAATCCATAAAGTATGTTGCTGATAAAATTAAAAGAAAACAAAAAAAGTAATTTTAGTATTTATTTTCTTTGGCGTAATTATGTTTATAAGATAGGGTGATTGGATGAAAATAAAATCTGTTGATTTAACAATATCTGCGGTTAGAAGGAGTCAATTTCCAACTGATAATAGACCTGAATATTTGCTTATTGGAAGGTCCAATGTTGGAAAGAGTAGTTTTATAAATACACTTGTAAATAGAAAAAATTATGCTAGAACATCAAGTAGACCTGGTAAAACTCAAACTATTAATTTTTATAATATTAATGATGAATTTTATTTAGTTGATGTTCCAGGTTATGGATATGCTCAGCTTAGTAAAACAAAAAGAAAAAAATTTGGTCTTATGATTGAAGATTATATTATTAATAGAAAGAGTTTAAAACAAGTGTTTTTACTTGTTGATTTTAGACATAAACCTACGAATGATGATATTCTTATGTATAATTTCTTAAAGTATTATAAAATTCCTGTTACTATTGTTGGTACAAAATGTGATAAAGTAGGAGTTACTTCACAGCAAAAACAAAGAAACCTTATTTTAAATGAATTAGATTTAGTTGTTGGTGATGATTTTCTAATGTTTTCTAGTTCTAGTAAATTTGGTAAAGAGGATGTTCTTAAAAAAATAGAAAATACCGCAGGCTAGTTCCATATTATTCTTTTTTTCATACACTAATTTAGGTGATTGGATGAAAATTGTTTGTGATGGCGATACTGTTAGTTTATATATGAATAAGATTTATATTAAGAACCTTGATTTTTCTGATAAGATTTTTTTGGAATCTTACTTGAAAAACACATTGAAAATTCTTGATAATAAATATAATTTAAAATTTGATGGCTATTATGATGTTAATTTATATATAGACCAAAATTATGGCGTTATTATTGATGTAATAAAAGAAAGACTTGAATATTTTGATTATTTTTCTAATCAAATTCAGCTTAATATTAATGTAATTGAAGATTGTTTTTTATATGAACTTTTAGACATTCCTTTCCACTTTATGGATAATTTAAAGTTTTATAAATTTTTTGATAAAATTTATGTTAAAATTAAAGGACAAATTGATAATTTTTTGGTTGGCAATTTATTCGAATTATCTAACGTTATTTATGGAGAGGAAAAGAATAAGATTTTGAATTTTTTAAAAAAGGTAGGGTGATTTTATGAAGATGCCTGTCGTTGCTTTGGTTGGAAGACCTAATGTAGGAAAAAGTACTATTTTTAATCGTTTGACTTATAGTAAAACTGCTATCACAGAAGATACTCCAGGTATTACTAGAGACCGAATATATGGCACTGTAAATTATAAAGATTATTGTTTTCATTTGATCGATACTGGTGGTATTGATATGGAAACTAATAATTTTAATAAGGAAATTAAAGGGCAGGCTCAGATAGCGATAGATGAGGCTGATCTTATTATTTTTGTTGTTGATGGCAAGGAAGGACTTACAACAAAAGATTTTAATGTTAGAGATTTACTTTTGAAAAGTGGTAAGAAAGTAATTGTGGCAATTAATAAAGCTGATTCTAAATATTTTACAGATCATAAATATGATTTTTATGAACTAGGTTTTGATTCTTATTTTGAGATTAGTGGTGAACAAAACTTTGGCTTTTATGATTTGTTAGATGAAGTTACTAAAAATTTTACTGTATATGAAGAGCAAGAAGATTCTAGAATAAAATTTTCAATTATAGGAAAGCCTAATGTTGGAAAAAGTAGTTTGGTCAATGCAATTTTAAACGAAGAAAGAGTTATTGTTAGTGATATTGCTGGAACTACAAGAGATGCTGTTGATACTAATTTTGTTTATCACGGTGATGAGTTTGTTGTTATTGATACTGCTGGTATGAGAAAGAAAGGCAGAATATATGAAAACGTTGAGAAATATAGTTTACTTAGATCTTTAAAAGCTATTGAACGCTCTGATGTGTGTGTGCTTGTTATTGATGCGAATGATGGTATTTCTATTCAAGATAAACATATTGCAGGTTATGCCATTTCGGCTGGAAAAGCTGTTGTTATTGCTGTTAATAAATGGGATTTAATTTTAGATAAAGATAAAGCTAGAAAAGAATTTTTGCAAAATATAAAAAATAATTTTCAGTTTATGCCTTATGTTACTGTTGTATTTTTATCAGCTTTAACTAAAAAAAGAATCCATACTTTAATGCCTGAAATTATTAAAGTATATGAAAATGCTCACAGAATGATTAAAACTAGTCTTATTAATAAAGTTATTATGGATGCTTATAGTCTTAATTTACCTCCTACTTATAAGGGGAAGAGAATGAAAATTTATTTTACTAGTCAGGTTAGATGTGCACCACCAACGTTTAATATTGAAGTTAACAATAAAGGCCTTTTACATTTTTCTTATGAAAGATATTTAGAAAATAAAATACGTGAAAATTTTGATTTTGAAGGTACACCTATTGTACTTCAGTTCAAAAACAAGGGAGAGCAAGATTAGTTTTTTTGCTTTTTTTATTTTAACTATTTTTATATATTTTCATATATTAGTGTAGGAGATGATGTTATGCGTTTTACGGATAATTTTTTTGATAGAATTGAAAAAAGAACAAATGTGGGTAAACAAACTATTTTAGACTTGGCAAAGAAATTACAACAGAATGATTTAAAAAATGAAAATGTTTTAAGAGAAGTTATTCAAGAACTTGGTCAAATGACTGGAAAAGTTGTTTCTAAAGATAAAGAAGATAAAATTGTAAAGGCGGTTGTTAATGATAAGGTTCCAAGTGATATAGATAAGCTGATATAGTTTTTTGTTTACATTTCTTGAGTATTTGTTTGTTTTTGTATAATCTTACTTTTGCTATGTATATTAAAGATATTTAAAGTTATTAAAATAGGATATCCTATTTTTCTTTGAATCAGTTTATGTAAATGATATGTTATTTGAAATTATTTATTTTTTTTATTCATATTGTAATATTTTGCTCATATATTTAATTGAAAGTAGGGATAAGATGGATAAAATTGATATTATAAAAAATATTACTGAAAGAACTGGCGGTGATATTTATCTTGGTGTAGTTGGTGCGGTTAGGACTGGAAAGAGTACTTTTATTAAGAGATTTTTAGAAAATTTAGTTGTTCCAAATATTTTAGATGAGTATGAGAGAAAAAGAACACTTGATGAAATTCCTCAATCGGCACAAGGCAAGACTATTATGACAACAGAGCCTAAATTTGTTCCGAGTAATGCTGCTAAAATAAACATTGATGATTTTAGTGCCAAAGTAAGACTTGTTGACTGTGTTGGTTATGTAATTGATGGTGCTAAAGGATATGAAGATGAAAGTGGCCCTAGAATGGTACGTACTCCTTGGTATGAAGAAGAAATTCCTTTTGTTGAGGCTGCTGAAGTTGGAACCGAGAAGGTTATTAAAGATCATTCTAGTATTGGTATACTTATGACTTCTGATGGCTCAACTTGTGGTTTTAATAGAGAATGTTATATAGAGGCTGAACAGAGGATAGCTGAAGAACTTGGTGAAATTGGTAAACCTTATATTGTTGTTTTAAATAGTACACATCCGATGTTTCCGGAAACAGAAGATTTGGCTAATTCTTTAAGGGAAAATTATAATGTTCCGGTTATTCCTATGAATGTTGATAATATGAGTGAAAGGGATGCCTATAATATTTTAAGAGAGGCTTTGTATGAGTTTCCTGTGGTTAGAATTAATGTTGATATGCCTGATTGGATTGCTACTTTGACTGCTGATAATTGGCTTAAAAAATCTTATATAGATGCTATTAGAAATAGTATCTGTGAAATTGATAAGCTTAGAGATATTGATATTATTACTGAAAAATTAGAAGAGTGTGAGTATATTAAGCAGGCTTATTTATCTAATGTTGATACATCTACAGGAGAAGTTAATGTTACATTAAAGGCTTCTGATGGTTTATATAATGATGTCCTTAAGAGTATTATTGGTGTTGATATTACAAATCGTTCTCAGCTTTTGTCTTTATTTCAGGAATATAATGAAGCTAAGTATGAATATGATCAAATTAAAGATGCACTTAAGATGGTAAAATCTACGGGTTATGGAGTCGCGAGTCCTTCTTTAAGTGATATGACACTTGATACTCCTGAGATTTTGAAACAGGGTAGTAGATATGGTATTAAACTTAAAGCGGTCGCACCATCTATTCATATGATTAGGGTTGATGTTGAAAGTACTTTTGAACCTATTATTGGTTCTGAGATTCAAAGTAAAGAGCTTATTGACCATTTAATGAGGGGGAAAGAGAGTGATTCTAACAATATTTGGAAGAGTGAAATTTTTGGCAGAAGCTTAGATGTTATTGTTCAGGAGGGTATTCAAGCTAAACTTTCTTTAATGCCTGAGGCTGTTAGGTTTAAGTTGCAGCAAACTTTATCTAAACTTGTTAATAAGGGTTCTTCTAATTTATTTGCTATTGTTATTTAGTTTTAATGTTAAATGCTTGTATTCTATTGATTTTTGGCCGTAAAAATGGTATTCTTTAAGTGTGATATGGAGGCTTATTTATGACTAAACAGGAACTTATTGATTTTGTAGCAGAGGATACAGGTTTTAATAAAGCAGATGTTATGGTTATGTTTGATTCTGTTTTAGTAGGTATTACTAAAGGACTTGAAAACGATGGAAAGGTTTCAATTACGGGATTTTGTCACTTTTTCCTTAAAGAAAAAGCACCTAGACAAGGAAGAAACCCACGCACTGGAGAAATGATTGATGTACCTGCTAAAAAATCGGTTATTATTAAGGCTGGTTCAAAACTTAAAGATGCTTTGAAATAGGCTTTTCAGCCTTTTTTCTGTGTGGAGATGATTTATGTATAATATTTGTTTAAATGTACTTAAAATAATAGAAGAATATGGATATAAAGCTTATATTATAGGAGGTTATCCTAGAGATTTATATTTAAAGAGAGGTTCTGCTGATATTGATGTTTGTACTGATGCTACGCCTATGGAACTTATGAAAATTTTTCCTGATATAGTTACTACTAATTTTGAATATGGTTCTGTTACTATTTTGCATGAAAATGTTAGAATAGAGATTACAACATTTAGAAGTGAGGGTAAGTATATTAATAATCGCAAACCTAAATCTATTAAATATATTGATAAATTAGATGAGGATTTAAAGAGAAGGGATTTTACAATCAATACCTTATGTATTGATAAAGATGGTAATCAGATTGATTTACTTAATGCAAAGAGTGATTTAGATAATAAAATTATTAGGATGGTTGGAAATCCTAAAGTTAGATTAAAAGAGGATGCTTTACGTATTCTTAGAGCTATCAGGTTTGCAACTATTTTAGACTTTGAATTAGAACCTGTTTTAAAAGCTTATATAAAAAAATATAGTGGCCTTGTTAGAAAATTATCTTATCAAAGAAAGAAAGATGAACTTGATATTATTTTTGCTAGTTCTAATAAGGAATATGGTATTAAACTTTTAAATGAACTTAGATTATCTGATGCTTTAGAGATTCCTAATTTGAAAAAGATTGTTGTTACGCCATCTATGATTGTTACATGGGCCTTGCTTGATGTATGTGATAAATATCCTTTTAATTCACAAGAGAGGGATACTATTTTTAAAATTTTGAAACTTAAAGATAAAGATATTCTTGATAAGAAAGTTATTTATGAATATGGTCTTTATGTGTGTTCTTTAGCTTCTGAGATAAAAGGTGTTAGTAAGAAAGAACTTAATGAAATTTACTTAAATATGCCCATTCATAGTAAGCTTGATATTAAGCTTAAACCGGAAGATATTTGTAATATTTTAAAGAAAGAACCAGGAAGGTTTATTAGAGACATTTTAAATGATGTTGAAGATAAAATTCTTAATGAAGAAATAGTAAATGACGAAGAAAGTTTAAAAGATTATTTGATAAATAATTATTCATAAGCATATTTTACTATAGGGCGATATTATGCGTAAAGTTACTCTTTTATTTGTTATTTTGTTTCTATTATTTTTTAATATTGGTAGTAGAGCTAACAATCTAAGAAAGATAGATCTTAATATCAGAGATAATGAATTGTTTTTGATTTTTATGAGACTTGAAAATAGTGTTTCTTTACTTTTGCTGGATGAATATGATAGTGATTTATTTATTATTAAGTATAAAAATGGTTTAAATTTAAAAAGTAATTTGGCTATTTTTGATACTAATCCAAGCATACATTTTTTAGAGGGAAAGACTTCAAAGCTCTTTAGAAATACTTATGTTTATTTAGATAAGACAAAATTTAGTTTTAGAATTAATAATTATACTTTATGTATATATGATGACGTTTATAATAATATAAATGAATGCAATTTTGTTTATTTGCTGGACGTGGATGAGGATTTTTTGCCTCCTAGCGATGTCAGTATTGTTTTTTACGATGAAAAAGTTTCTTTATTAAATTTAAAAGATATGTTTGAATCTTGGGTTGATAGTTATGAAATAAATAGGGAGAATTTTACGATATTGAAGTTTGACCCTGATTCTTATAGTGTAATGGTTATTCCGCAAGCTACATATTAGATATGATGACAGGAGGTTTTTATGACTGGTAAAATTATTGATTTATTTAAAGAAGGTTCTATTGTTTTTCCTAAAATACTTCTTACTAATTATAGAAAGTTAAATCTTACTGAACTTGAGGTAATTTTTGTTATTTATTTAATTAATAATAGTGAATTTGATCCTAAAAGAATTGCTAGTGACTTAGATATGGAAGTTTTTAAAGTGCTTGAGCTTATTGATTCTTTAACTAAAAAAGATATTATTAAATTAGAAAGCGTTTCAAATAATAAAAAGATAGAAGAGTATTTTTGTTTAGACGAACTTTACAATAAACTTGCTTTAATATTTATGTCTTCAAAAAAGGAAGAGGGAAAAAACAGTTCTATTTATGATGAGTTTGAGAAGGAGTTTGGAAGAACATTAAGTCCTAAAGAGTATGAAATAATTGGTGCTTGGCTTGATGATGGATTCATGGAAGAAACTATTGATTTAGCCTTGAGAGAGGCTATATTTAATGGTGTTACTAGTTTAAGATATGTAGATAGAATTTTATTCGATTGGAAGAAAAAAGGTATTAAAAACAAAGCTGATTTAGAGAAAAATAATAATGAATTTAGAAAAAACAATGCTAAAAAAGAGGTCTTTGATTATGACTGGCTTAACGAATGATGTTGTAAGTTTTTTAGATGAATTATTTCCAAATCCTAAGTGTGAACTTAAATTTAGTAAAGATTATGAACTTGTTATTGCGACTATGCTTAGTGCACAAACTACTGATAAAAGGGTAAACATGGTTACTGATGTTTTGTTTACTAAGTATCCTGATTTGAAATCTTTAAGTGAAGCATCTATTTATGATGTTGCTAATATTATTAAGCCTATCGGAACATTTAAGAGAAAAGCTAATTATACTATTATGATTGCAAAAAGGTTATATAAAGAGTATGATGGTGCTGTGCCTAATGATAGATGTTATTTAGAAAGTTTACCTGGTGTTGGAAGAAAGACAGCTAATGTGGTTTTGAGTAATATATTCAACATTCCTTGTATGGCAGTTGATACTCATGTTAAGAGGGTTAGTATTAGACTTGGCCTTGTTTATGATAGTGATAGTGTTAATATTATTCAAGAAAAATTAGAGTTAATTTTTAAAGATAATGATATAGGCAGATTACATCATCAGTTTGTGCTTTTTGGCAGGTACTTTTGTATGGCGAGAAAGCCAATGTGTAATGAATGTAAGCTTAGAAAATATTGTAAGGAGAATAAAAGATGATTAAAGAAAAATCTTGTGGGGCAATCATATATAAGGATAATAAAGTTTTGCTTATTAAGCATAAGGCTGGACACGTTTCCTTTCCTAAAGGCCATGTAGAGGGCATTGAAACTGAAGAAGAGACAGCGTATAGGGAAATTTTTGAAGAAACGGGTCTTATGACCCAAATTGATAATGGCTTTAGATATGTTACTACTTATAGTCCTAAAGTTTCTGTTATTAAGGATGTTGTTTATTTTGTAGCTACTGTTATTGGTGGCTTAGAAAGACCACAGTTAGAGGAAATTTCGGATATTATTTGGGTTTCTAGGGATGACGCAGTATCCTTGGTTACTTTTGATAATGATAAGAAAGTTTTAGAGATGGCTTTAAAATATATAAAAGAAAAATACTGAATTTTTTTCAGTATTTTTTATTCTGTTATTTTAACTGTTCTTGTTATGGTTTCTTTACTATCTTCATAGGTTACAGTATAAGTAAAGGTATATGTTCCAGCTTCAGTTAGTTTTGTTCCAGCTGCATATTTAGTAGCTGCTGAACCATTTTTGCTGTAGGTAATATTTATATTTGTTACTTCATCTGTGATGTTCTCATCATCAAGTGTTACTTTTACTGGAGAAGAAGGGTCTATATATCCCTCACTTGTTGTAACTTCTACTCGTTGTTTTCCGTCGGCAAGTGTTACTCTTATATCTCCACTTGATTCTCCACTATAATCCACTTTTACTTCTGTACCCGTACTTTCACATCCTGCATAAGCAGAGTAGCTAGCTTTTATCACATAAGTAGGTGATTCAGTGCTTGGCATTTTTATTGTTGCACTTGTCGCACTTGTGGTAGTAACCTTTGTTAAGTTATCACCTGACTTTAGATATATGTTATATACAACACTACCTAAAACGGAGTTATTATAGTTCATTATGTAGTTTAAGTATGTGCTTTGATCACTTGATACTTTAAATGCTTTATTTACTTGGGTACTCCAATAAGAACTATTTAAGCCATCTGGCGTATCTATTGCTTTCCATGAAAGGGTTACTTTTCTACCACTTACTGTACTTTTTGCTTCTGTTACATTATTTAATTTAGCATATCTATTTGATACCTCAGTTGGTTTACTTTTAGTTTTAAATAATTCTGTAGTTTTCATTGTATCTGGGGTATTTTCACTAGGTAATAAAGATGTAGCACAATATTTTTCAACAGTTACTTCTGTTACAGTATCTGGCTTTGTAAATGTTACAGAAGATTTAAAGAAGTGTTTTGCTACAGCATTAAATAATTTTGAATTTTGTGATGAACCAAAGTAGTTATAACCATCTGATATTTTATCATATCCATACCAAACAGCTATTGAATATTCGGCGTTATAGCCTGCGACCCATAAGTCATTTACGGCTGAATCTGGTAGTCCATGGGCTTTTTTTGTTTTTTCATCAAAGTTTGTTGTTCCAGTTTTCGCAGCATACTGACTACCATTTATGTTGCTATACCTACCAAGGGCAGATTTTCCTGTATCTACAAGCATATCTGTTATCATATATGCTGTATCTGATCCCATTACTTCTTTACTTTCTGTTTTGACTGTTGTAGTTTTGTTATTTTTGTCAAATACTACTTTTGTAAAACTATATGGTTTGTTATACTTACCTGAATTACCAAATGCAGCATAAGCAGCGGCAAGGGTAAGTGGAGATTCTCCTGTATATCCTCCAATGGCATGAGCCTCATGAATTTTACCATTTGATACTTCTGGTGATAGACCTAGTGATTCAACAAATGTTTTTATTTTTCCATTATCAACACTTTGGAATGTTTTTAAAGCGGGAATATTACGTGAGTCTACTAGTGCTTCTCTTATGGTTATTATTCCTTTATATCCACCATCCCAGTTATTTATTTCTGTACCATCACTATAAGTATATTTCGCATCTATAATTGGGTGATTGGTATTCCAATCAAGGTATTCAATAGCTGGTCCATAATCATATAATGGTTTAGCAGTTGAACCTATTTGTCTTTTAATCATTGTGGCATTATTGAATGATTTAGCACCTGAGTTATTCCTTCCCGCTCCAACTGCAGATATAGATCCTGTTTTGGTATTTATTACTACTATTCCAGCATCTACTTTGTCATTTTCCCATGTATAGTTTTCTCCGTTCATTATGCTTGATATATAGTCTTGGGCTTCTCTATCCATTGTTGTATATATTTTCATGGAATATGAATATGGATCATATCCTGTTTTTTCTTGGACATCTACAGCAACAGTGTCAATAAATCCTTGATATTTAGTACTTTCTGTAGATGCTTTATTTCCTTTTTTGACTATTTTATCTACTGTCATTTCTTTGGCAACATTATATTCATCTTCAGTGATATAGTTATGTCTTTTCATTAATTTTAAGACAGTTTGTCTTCTTTTTTCAGTTTGTTCTGGGTTTAAGTTTGGATCATATGTTACAGGTGATTGGAACATTCCAGCAATCATTGCAGCTTCTGAAATGTTAAGTTCAGATGCATTTTTCCCAAAATATGTTTGAGCCGCTTGTTCAACACCATATGCACCACTTCCTAGATAGTATGAATTGGCATAAAATTCTAGTATTTCTTCTTTGCTATAATTTTTTTCTATTTGGAATATGGCCATATATATATCGGTAAATTTACGTTTTATTCCTGCGAATCCACTTGATGTGGTTGATGTGAATTGATTCTTTGATACTTGCATAGTTAGAGTAGATGCTCCACCTGCATTCTGCCCTAGTAACTGCCCAAATGATGCTTTTAGAAAACGTGGTAAATCAAAACCATTATGCTCAAAAAATCTTGAGTCTTCTGTTGCGATTATGGCATTTATTAATGCTTCTGACATATCATCATATTTTATTTTAGTTCGCATTTCAGTACCTAATTTAGCAAATTGTTTTCCATCTTTATCATATAAAATACTTGCCTCTTTTGTATATAGTTTATCTGGATCAAATTTTCCTGCGGATAAGGCTATATATGAAAAGAATATTATTAGGGCAATTACTCCTGCGATGAAAAGACCTAATAGAACTAGTAATACTTTTTTGAAGATTGAATTTTTCTTTTTTTTGGTACTTTTTTTATGTATTTTTCGGTTACTCATTTCCTCATCACTCTCTATTTTTTTATTTATTTCTTTTTTACTTTCAATAGTTGCGACTCTTGTTTTACTTTTAATATAGCTTTTTTTTGTATTAATATAAGGTACTACCCAAACAAGGTTTAGGACAATAAATGATATAAGGCCAACAAGTATATTAAAAATTATACTCATTATAATTAGTGATATAAAACTTAATCCAATTGCGGCTAAATTATATGGCCTTTTCCTTAAAAAACGTATTATTTTTTTTAATTCTTTTTCCATGTTTTACCTCCTTCTATATATAATTCATTAATAATTTCTATATAGTCAACTCTTGGAATGAATTTATCTTTTATTAAGTGTCCATGTTTTTCAAAATAAGATAATGGTATTGATTTTTTGTTTTCTTTTTGTATAAAGTCATTTAAAGCTTTTTCGGTTAATAAATATGTTTTGTTTAGGTTTGTAAATCTTATTATTAAGAATCCTATTCCTCCATGGGTACATATATCGTTTAGATGTTTTATTTGATGCTTGTGAATATTATTTAAAGGGAATGATGTTGTTTGCTTGGTTTCCTTGGCTTCAAAATCAATGTATTTTCCTTTATATATACCATTATAGTCGGTTGTTGATGGAGTCATGAAGTATGCTTCTTTTATGGTCGCACCTTTTCTTGATGGGTAATCTACTTTTGTTATTTTGATTGGTGTAGGCTTTTTATATATAATGGCAATATTTGATTCTCTATAGTATTCATTTGTTTTATTTATTTCATCTTCTAAGGACATTCCTCTATTTGCGTGATTGTCTAGGATGAATGCTTTGTTTTTTGCTTGTTTTCTTATTCCGTTTGGGTAATTCATATCATTCACCGTAATTATTATACTATAAATGTACATATTTTTCTATATGATTTTTGTTAACTTATAAATAATTGAACACACATTTAATAAAAGGTAGTTACTTTGTGTACGTATCCGTATTTTTTTATTATTTTTACAAATAATATTTATGGTGATTTATATGGGACATGAAATTGATATGAGTAAATATGATGTTAGAACTGATTTAGCTATTGATTTAACTGATAATTCAGATACTCATTATGAAAGTGGGGATGTAAGTGTTAGTAAAATTTATCTTGATGAAGATAAGGGCAAAATTATTAATAAAAAAAAGGGAATGTATACTACTATTGAGTTTAAAGATGTGACTGACTACGAAAATGCTTCTCAAATAAAGGATGTTTTTTTTAAGGAACTTTCTTCTATGCTTTTATATATGGGTATAAATGATAATGATTCCTGTTTGGTTATTGGGCTTGGTAATAAGAAGAGTGCACCTGATTCTATTGGACCTATGACTTTAGATAAGATTATTGTGACTAATCATTTATTTCAGTATGGAGAGGTAGAAGAAGGTTTTAGAAGAGTATTTGGTATTTCGCCATCTGTGATGGGGGAGACAGGCATTGAGACAAGTGATTATGTTTTGGGTATATGCAAAGTTATTAAACCTGATTTTGTTATTATTGTTGATGCTCTAGCAAGCAGTTCTATTGAAAGGGTAAATAAGACTATTCAAATGACTGATGCGGGTATTAATCCTGGTAGTGGGATAGGTAATGTTAGAAAAGAGATTAGTTATGACTCTCTTAGGATACCTGTTTTAGCTATTGGAGTTCCTACAGTTGTAGATGCTGCATCTATTGTTAGTGATACTATTAGATATATGTATAAACATTTTGCTTATACAAGGGCTAATTTTAATAATCCAGCTTATAGGTTAATGGTGGGGCCTAATTATTTAAATAAGGATGTTTATGTTGATAGTAATGATAAAAAAAATTTATTCGGACTTATCGGTAATTTAAGTGATGATGATGTAAAAAAGTTTATATATGAAATTTTAAATCCTATTGGATATAATTTGATGGTTACACCAAAAGAAGAAGATTTTGTTGCAATTAAAATCGCAGAGATACTTGGAGACGGGATAAATAGAGCATTACATGAAAAGTTAGAATAAATTATATCTTTTATATTTTTTTCAGGTACTTATATTCTATTATTAAATTAATGCTTTTTTTAATTATTTTTGAACACTTA
>CAVFIJ010000049.1:0-3237 GCA_963622405.1 Bacteroidaceae bacterium
TTTTTTTTAATCTAAATACATAAAATCTTGATATACCAATACCAGTATTGTATAATATATATAGAGGAATATTAAACATAGGGAGGTAAAAACATGAAACATTTATATACATTTTTATTTTGTTTTATTGTAATATTCATTTTATATCTTTTAGTAATATACCTAAGAAAAAAAGGAGTAGAAGCTTTTAAAAAAGGTAAACAACTTGCATATTTTAAAAATGTTTATAATATTAAAATAGATGATAATAATATAAAAAAGTTTATTTTAGCTTTATCTTTTACAAATGCTTTTATAATTGCTTTTGTAGTTACAGTTATTGAATTACTTGATGGCCTTTTTTTTAAACTTATTGTTGGTTTTATAATGTTATTACCATTAATAATTATTTGTTATGATATACTTGCAAAATCTTTTGGTGGTATTAGAAAAAAGAAAAAAGGTGATAAACGTGAAAAAAATAATATTAGTAGACGGAAATAATCTTTTATTTAGAAGTTATTATGCAACTGCCTATAAAGGTAATTTTATGAATAATAGTAAAGGCTTTCCAACGAACGCCTTATTTGGGTTTACCAATATGATTAATAAAATAATAAAAGAAGAATTACCAGAATATATAATCGTTGCCTTTGATAAAGGCAAGACATTTAGGCATGATAAATATAAAGAATATAAATCTGGAAGAACAGCCATGCCAGATGAATTAAAAAAACAGTTTCCGATTGCTAAAGAAATGCTTTCATATATGGGAATTAAATATTATGAAATAGATAATTATGAAGCTGATGATATTATAGGTACCTTTAGCGAATACTGTAATACAAATGATGAGTATCAAGGAACAATTATTAGTAGTGATAAAGATTTATTACAATTAATAACTAAAAAGGTAGATATAAAATTATTAAAACAAAGTGATTATATTAGATATGATTTAAATTCATTTACAGAAGCATATGGAATAAAGCCTGAAAATGTAGTTGATTTAAAAGCTTTGATGGGAGATTCATCTGATAATATAAAAGGCGTTAGTGGAATAGGAGAGAAAACAGCTTTAAAATTATTACAGGAATATAAAACTTTAGATAATATTTATCAGAATATAGATAATATAAAAGGTAAAAACAAAGAAAAATTACTTAATGATAAAGAAAGTGCTTATCAAAGTTATTATCTTGCAAGTATAGTAAAAGATGTTCCCATAAAAATTGGCATAGATGATATAAAATACAAAGAACCAAATATGGAAAAATTAAATAAACTATATGAAGAGTTAGAGTTTTATTCCTTTTTAAAAAAGGCTAAAATTAAAACAAATAACATAATAGATTATGAAATTATAAAAGAACAAAAAGAACTTAATATAACAAATGATATAGCAATATATATTGAAGTATTAGGAAGTAATTACCATACTAGTGATGTGATTGGTCTTTCTATATATGATGGTAAAAAAGGCTATTATGTACCTAAAGAATTAATGAAAGATATTCTTTTAAAACTAAATTGTGTAAAAAAATATACATATAATTTAAAAAAAGTAATAGTACTACTAAAAAAATTAGATATATCATATGATAATTATACTTTTGATACTATGATTGCATCCTCACTTTTAGATTATAATATAAAAGATGATATTGCTTATCTTGCGGGAATGTTTGATTATAATATAGAATTTTATGAGAATATTTATGGTAAAGGAAGTAAAATTCAAATACCTAGTGAAGAAGTTATTGCTAAAGTGTTAGTGGAGAAAGCAAAATTTATATATGAAACTAAAGATACTTTTATAAGTGAACTTAAAGATAATAACATGTATAATTTATATACTGAAATAGAGCATCCTTTAATAGAAGTGCTAGCAGACATGGAATATACAGGTACATTTTGTGATAAAAATATCTTAGAAAAAATGGGCTGTGAATTTAAAAAAAGACTTATGGTTTTAACAAAGGATATTCATGAACTTGCAGGTTCTGATTTTAATATATCTTCTCCTATTCAATTATCTAAAGTTCTTTTTGAAGATTTAAATTTACCTCATGGTAAAAAGAAAACAAAAAGTGGTTATTCTACGAATGCTAGTGTCTTAAATAAATTAAAAAGTGTTCATCCTATTATTCCACTTATATTAGAATATAGAGCATTATCAAAATTATATAGTACTTATATAGAGGGACTTTCTAACTCTATTATAGATGGTAAAATACATACTATTTATACTCAAAACTTTACAAGAACAGGCAGACTTTCTTCTACTGAACCAAACCTTCAAAATATACCTGTAAGAGATGAACTTGGAAGGATGATTAGAAAGGCTTTTATACCTAAATATGATTATATATTAAGTGCAGACTACTCACAGATAGAACTTAGGGTACTTGCCCATATTGCAAGTGTTGATTCATTAAAAAAAGCCTTTGAGGATGGTAAGGATATTCATAGGAAAACAGCAAGTGATATATTCGGTATTCCACTAGATGAAGTTTCAAAAACGCAAAGGAGAATGGCAAAGGCTGTAAATTTTGGTATTATATATGGCATAAGTGGATTTGGCCTTGGAGAAAATTTAGATATAAATGCAAAAGATGCTAAGGAATTTATTGATACATATTTAGAAACTTATCCAGAAATAAAAAAGTATATGGAAAAGACAGTAGAAGATGCTAAAGAAAAAGGTTATGTAACGACACTATTTAATAGAAAAAGAATTATTGAAGAGATTAACAATCCTGCATATATAATAAGGCAAAGTGGGGAACGTATAGCTTTAAATACGCCAGTACAAGGTACTAGTGCAGATATTATGAAAATGGCAATGATTAAAATATATAAAAAATTAAATGAAAACCACTTGAAAAGTAAAATGATAATCCAAGTACATGATGAAATAATAATTGATACTAAGAAAGAAGAATTAGAAGAAGTTACGGAAATAGTGAGAGACTCTATGGCAAATGCTTGTAAATTATCAGTACCATTATCAGTTGATATTAATTATGGTAAAGACTGGTATGATGCAAAATAAAAATGTACATTTTAACATTTGTAAATAAAATTTAAAGAATATTTGTTGACATTTAGAGTCAATTACTTTATACTTTATATAGCGTAGACGGTACATATTATGTCTACGTTAGAAACACTCCTTTCTAATTTTGGAATGTTTTGACCAAAACCCCCTGAAATCCCGTCAGAAATGGCGGGATACTTTGTTTATAAGGCTTTAAG
>CAVFIJ010000050.1:0-17889 GCA_963622405.1 Bacteroidaceae bacterium
ATATTAAACTTTCTTCTAATAAAAACGTAACAGTTAGTATTGGATATGTTTTAAATAAAAAAATAAAAGAGCATCCTTTTAGAGATTTATATATTATGGCTGATGAAAACATGTATGAAAATAAGCAAAAAAAATCTTAAAAGAAAATTAATTCAACTTGAATATAAAAATGATATATATTATAATTAATATATAATATGAAAGGAATGAAATGATGAATAATATATTATCTGAAACAGAAGAAAAAATGCAAATAGCTATTAGTAATATGGAAAAGAGATTTACTAATGTAAGAGCTGGTAGGGCTAACCCTAATATATTAGATGGTGTAATGGTATCTTATTATGGTACATTAACACCTCTTAAACAACTTGCGACTATTTCTGTACCTGAGGCTAGACAATTATTTATAAAACCTTTTGATAAATCGTGTTTAGCTAGTATTGAAAAAGGAATATTTGAAGCTAACTTAGGACTTACTCCAAATAACAATGGAGAAGCTATTATTATTAATATTCCAGCTTTAACTGAAGAAACTAGAAAAGAATATGTTAAAGAAGTTAAACAAATCGCAGAAGACTGTAAAATTAACTTAAGAAATTTAAGACAAGATGCAAACAATAATATAAAAAAATCTGAAGAAACAACAGAAGATGAAAAAAAAGGATTAACTGATGATATTCAAGATTTAATAAATCAGTATAATAAAAAAGTAGATGAGTTATTAAAAGAAAAAGAAAGTGAACTTTTACAAGTCTAATGTTTAAAAAACGTAAAGATATAGAAATAGATAAAGGAAAAATTAATCATGTCGCAGACCTTGCTTCTAAAGTATTAAGTGTTACTTATATTTTACTTATTGCTCTTGGCATATATTTAATCTTATTACTTTTTAAAGAAACAAATATATTAAAATTTATATGGACTGTTTTAAAAATAGTTACTCCTTTATTTATTGGTATAATTATTGCTTGGTTATTTAATCCATTTGTCAAATGGTTACAAACTAAGAAAATTAATCGTACAGTTGGTACTTTAATAACTTATTTAATTTTGTTTTTAGTTGTATTTATTGTGCTCGCAGCCTTAATTCCACTTCTTGCAAATCAGATAGGTGAATTTGTTAAAATTGCACCTAGTGTCTTTGATTCACTAAAATTATGGCTTACTAATTTGCTTGATCACTTAAATAATATTGAAAATATTGATGTATCTGCTATTAAAACACAAATATTTGATCAATTTAATTCATTTGCCGCGGGAATTACTAGTGAACTTCCAAGTCAGCTATTAAACATTATATCAAATATTTTCTCAGGACTTAGTACTTTACTTATTGGTCTTATCATTGGTTTCTTTTTCTTAGTAAGCAATGATTCTAAAAATTCTCTTATTACATTTATTCCTAAAAGTATTAGAACTACAAGTCTTGATTTATTAAATAATATAAATAATTCACTTAGAAAATATGTTCAAGGAGCTTTAATAGATTGTTCTGTTGTTTTTGTTCTTACATCTATTGGTCTTTGGGCTGTAGGGTTAAAAGCCCCTGCATTATTTGGTTTCTTCTGCGGTCTTACAAATATAATTCCTTATTTAGGACCTTATATTGGTGGAGCCCCTGCCGTAATAGTTGGTTTTACACAAAGCCCTACAATAGGTATTTTAACTCTTATTGTAATTGTGGTTGTTCAGTTCTTAGAAGGTAACTTCTTGCAGCCATTTATTATGTCAAAAACAACAAAATTACATCCAGTTACTATAATGCTTGGACTGTTAGTATTTGGTTATTTCTTTGGAATAATTGGAATGCTTATTTCTACTCCTCTTATATCTGTTTTTAAAACTATATTTGTCTTTTATAATGAAAAATATGGACTTATAGAAAAAGAAAGTATCACATTAGAAAATGTTAATGCTGAAATAAAAGATAAAGAGTAGTTAATATTAAAATTTAATATATAAAAATCAAGGACATGTGCTCCTTGGTTTTTTACTCAAAATTACAATCTTGTGTTTGTTAGTGATTGCCCTATGCCATATTTTTTGGTATAATTTATACGATAGGTAGCGTGGTTATATGAATAAAAGGGGACAGGCATTAGTAGAGTTTGTACTTATACTGCCAGTTATTTTAATAATGATTATGTCTATTATTTGTATTGGTAATATATATTTAGAGAAATATAAACTAAATAATGCACTAGATACATGTACTTCGCTTTATTTAAATGATAAAAATGACTCATTAAAATCATACATTATAAAGCAAGATATTTCTTTTACTACAAAAGAAGATGGAGATTTTACGGAAATTGAAGTATCAAAAAGTATAGATATTCCAGTACTTAAATCTAAACAATATGTTATTTCTGCATCTAAGAAGGTGTATAATGATGAATAATAAAGGTCAAACTTTAGTATTATTTGTTTTACTTTTACCATTTGTTATGCTTTTAATTGTTTATTTAACTGAACTTGCAAATGTTAGTATTACAAAAAAGAAAGCAGACAGTGATATTAAAACAGCTATAGAATATGCACTTTCTAATATATCTGATACTGATATAAAAAGTAAAACTCAAAAATTAATTGATAATAATATAAATGGTAGAAATGCTATTACAATTAAAGATAACGTAGTTTCTATTCAAACTACTATAAAAATAAAAAATATTTTTCCTAAAATGTTTGATATGAAAGAAATTAATATAAAACATACAGGATATATAGAAAATAATAAAAAAATTATAGAATAAGAGGGATGTTATGGCACTTAAAGAAGCAAAAGTGATTACAGTAACTTCAGTTAAGGGAGGTACTGGTAAAAGTACTACAGTACTTAATTTAGCGGGAGTACTTTCTTTAGAAAAGAAAAAAACTGTGATATTAGATTTAGATTTATATTCAGGAGTAATTGCGGCAAGCTTAAATTTAGAAGCCGAAAAAAATATTAATACATTTGCTTTAGATTTAGCGGATAATAGATTTGAAGACATGGAAGACTATATTTACTCTTTTAATGAATATATAGATGTTGTAAGTGCTCCTATCGACCCTAGGAATGCTGGTGGTATAACTTCAAATGCTATTTCGGTAATGATAGGAAGACTTAAATATAAATATGATATTATCTTAGTAGATACAAGCCATGTTTTAAATCGTATTAATTTAAGTATTCTTGATATGAGTGATAGTGTTTTATATATTATGACAAGTGATCTTATGGGTATAAAAAATATGAAAACAATGATATCTATTTTAAAAGATATGGGTTTTGATAAATATAAAATTGTTTTAAATGAAGCTGTTAGTATTAATACTTCTTATACAAAAGAAGCAATAGAAGATTTAATATCAAATCCTATTGACTGCATTATTCCTAAAAGTTTTTATTTAAAGCAAATGGAAAAATATATATATAAAGGAAATATTGTTACTTTAGATAAAGCATTTGCTAAAGTAATACCTATTTTTAAAAAGATGCTTTAGGAGGTGAAGGGATGGCTAGAAAATTTATTGATGAATTTATATCTTCAGAGGAAAAAGAAATAATAGAACCTACTAGTGATTATAATGCTTTTCCTGATAAAGATTTACTTGAAAAACTTAGAAATGAAATAATTCAAAAATTAATAGATAATAATTTAGAAAAGCATGAAAAATTAGATGATTATGTTAAAAATCAAATTGATAAAATCACTTCACTTTATGATTTAAATCCATCTCAAATGAATTATATATATAATTTAATAGATAATGAAATAAGTGGCTATGGTCCTTTAACAGAACTTCTTAAAGATAAAGATATAACAGAAATAATGGTTAATGGCCCAGATGAAATATACATTGAATTAAATGGTCATATTATAAAAGATGAAAGTGTTAGCTTTGTTAATGATGAACATATAGTTAGAATTGTTCAAAGAATGGTTCAGCCTTTAGGAAGAAATATTGATATTGCTCATCCAATGGTAGATGCTAGATTAGATGATGGTTCTAGATTAAATGCTGTATTACCACCACTTTCATTAAATGGACCTGTTGTTACTATTAGAAAATTTAAAAGAGAACTTGCAAATATTGAAGACTTTCTTAGAACAGGAACTCTTACTCCTTATATGGCAAGATTCTTAGAAGCCGCAGTTGAAGCTAAACTTAATATTTTAATTGTAGGTGGAACTGGATCTGGTAAAACCACATTACTTAATGTATTATCTTCATTTTGTAATAGTGATGAGAGAATTATTACTATAGAAGATGCCGCTGAATTAAAATTAAAACAAAAGCATGTAATTTCTTTAGAAACAAGAACAAAAAGTTATGAAGGTAAAGGAAGTATTACCATAAGAGATTTAGTTATTAATTCACTTAGAATGAGACCTGATAGAATAATAGTTGGAGAAGTTAGAGGTAAGGAAGCTTTTGATATGCTTCAGGCTATGAATACAGGTCATGAGGGAAGTATGACTACACTACACGCTAATAGTACGCAAGATGCTTTAAATAGACTCGAAACAATGGTCCTTATGAATGGTGTTGAGATACCTGTTATGGCTATTCGTGAATATATTGAATCAGCAATTGATATTGTTGTTCAAACACAAAGATTTTCAGATGGTAAAAGAAGAGTTTCTAGTATATCTGAAATAATAGGTATGAAAAATGGCGAAATTTTGCAAAAAGAAATATTTAAATATAAACAGACTGGTGTATCTGATACTGGTTCTGTTCTTGGTGAATTTTTGATGTATAAAAGAATTCCTAAGGTTTATTCTAAAATTAAAGCTAAAAGTATAACTACATTAGATGGAATGTTTGAATAGAAAGAGGTGAGATGATGGAAGTAGGATTTGATATTCAAAGTACTAGTAAACCTATTAATGATGTATTAGTGGTTAATTTTTTGCCATCATCTGATACCGCTTTCTATTCATATCAGCTATATAAAGATAATAATATAATTAAAAACGAAAAAGTTAATTCTAATATTAGTACATCTTTTTCTCTAACTGATACTGGTAATTACTATATAAATGTATCTACTACATCTTATAGTGGTATAACCCAAAATTATATTAGTGGTACATATCAAATTGATAAAGAAGCACCTATAATAAATGCTGCTTCAGAAGTTAATATAACTAGTACTAATCAAAATATCAGCATTTCTGCATATGATTCTATAGATGGTGATTTAACTAATGCTATTACAAGTGATATTTCATCACAAAACATCTATGAAAACGGCCAGCATATTGTTACTTATACAGTTAGTGATACTGCAGGTAATACTGCGAATAAAAGTGTTTATGTAAATACTAAAATTACAGACAATTATTTATTTTTAGCTCACATTATTATTATTATCTGTACTTTACTTATAGGTTATATGATATTTAATTTTATAAAAACACTTAAAATTTATAGAAGACTAGCACCTTTCATAGTAGAACCTATTAAAACAAATAATATTCCTTTATCAGATAAATTACTTAATAAATATAGAAATATTTTAGATAAATTTGGTAAGTTATTTTCAAAATCAGTATTTTTTACTAAATATGCTAAAAAATATAATAAATATACTAGTATAAGTGTTTTACATAATTCTGGCTTAGAAATTGTATGTGGTAAAATCGCAGTCGCTCTTTTATTTGGCTTACTTGTAATTATGAATAAATCTCTTAGATTAGAACAAATTGATATTTATGATTTTGTTTTACCATTTATTTTAGGATATTTTGTACTAGATATTATATATATTATAAAGTATAAAAAATATAGAATAAAATTAGAAAGTGATTTTCTCGCAGCCATTACTGTTATGAATAATGCTTTTAAATCAGGAAGAAGTATTTCACAGGCTATTGATATAGTTAGCCGTGAAGTAGAAGGCCCTATTGGATATGAATTTAAAAAGATGAATTTAGAACTTTCTTATGGGCTTGGAATTGATGTTGTATTTAAAAGATTTGGAGAACGTATAAATCTTGATGAGGTTAGTTATTTAACGGCATCATTGACTATTTTAAATAAAACAGGTGGTAATATTACTGAGGTATTTGATTCTATTGAAAAAAGTTTATTTAATAAAAAGAAACTTAGATTAGAACTTAGAACACTTACAGCAAGTTCAAGACTTATTATTTATGCGATTGTTATAGTGCCTATATGCTTTATACTTTTTATTAATATTATATCTCCAGGTTATTTTGACCCTTTCTTTAATACAAAAGTAGGTAATATAATGCTTCTATTTATGATAATATTTTATATTATATTTATCTATGTTGTAAGAAAGATAATGAAAGTGGTGATATAATGAAAAAGAGAGAATTAAGTAAAATCTATAATAAAAAAAGAGTATTAGAAATAGAAAAAGAAATTACATCATTAGGCAGTACTGTTAAATTTACCAAAGAAGAATTTTTAAATACAAGGCTTATTACAACAGCTTCTATCTTTATTATTGTTTTATATGTATTTGATAAAGGATATATATATGCACCATTTATAACAATTATTTATTATTACTTATTTCATTACATATTTATAACAAAAAAGATTAAAGAGAGAACATCACTACTAGATAAAGAAGCCCTTGAATTTTTTGAAATTTTATCGCTTACTTTAGAATCTGGTAGAAATTTAGAACAATCACTTAGAGTTACATGTGATAATGTATCGTCTGAATTATCAAATGAATTTAAGAAAACTCTTCATGAAATGGACTATGGTAAATCACTTATAGAAGCATTATCAAATATGAAAAAAAGAATACCATCTACTGCAATTAATAACATAATTCTTAATATTATTGAAACAAGCCAGTTTGGAAATAGTATTTTAGACACTTTATATAATGAAGTAAATTTCTTAAGAGAAAAACAACTTCTAGAAATAAAAGAACAAATAAATAAAATACCTAATAAAATTAGTATAATTTCTGTTGTCTTTATAGTACCACTAATTATATGTTTAATATTGGGACCATATTTAATAGAAATTATTGGATAGGAGGAACATCATGTATTATTTTATAGGCATAAAAGGGTCTGGTATGAGTGCACTTGCTTCTATACTTTATGATTTAGGTTATGAGGTAAAAGGTAGTGACAAGGAAGAACATTTTTTTACAGAAGATGGTCTTATAAAACGTAATATTGAAATATTTCCTTTTGATGAAAATAATATAAAAGATGGAATGGTTATTATTAAAGGCAATGCTTTTGATGAAACTAATATTGAAGTAAAAAAAGCTATTGAAATGAATCTTACTATACATACTTATCAGGAAATGGTTGGACGTCTTACTAAAATGTTCAAAACTATTACTGTCGCAGGATGTCATGGTAAGACAACTACAACGGCAATGTTTGCTCATACTTTAGGAGAGTTAACTGGAGTTAACTATTTAATTGGTGATGGAAGTGGATTTGCTAGTAAAGAAAATAAATATTTCGCATTAGAAGCATGTGAATATAAAAGACATTTTTTAGAATATGTACCATATTATGCGATTATAACTAATATTGATTTAGATCATATTGATTATTTTAAAGATATTGATGATGTTATTGATGCATATAGAGAATACGCTAATAACGCATTAAAAATGGTTATAGCTTGTGGTGATGATAGATATACTCATAGTTTAAGTTTTTCTTTATCTAAACCAATATTTTACTATGGTACAGATGAAGATAATGATATTATAGCTAAAGATGTTATTTATAACTCTAGTGGTACAAGTTTTGATGTTTTTGTAGAAGATAATTATTATGGACATTTTGATTTACCAATATATGGTAAACATCAATTACTTAATGCATTAGCGGTTATTAGTGTCTGCTACTACGAAAGACTAGAAGCAAAAGAAGTCGCAAGAGTTTTAAAGAATTTTAAAGGTGCTAAGAGAAGATTTAAAGAAACAATCGTTGGAAGCAATGTTGTTATTGATGATTATGCTCATCATCCTGCTGAAATGAAAGCTACAATTAAAGCAGTAAAACAAAAATATGATAATAAGGATATAATAGTTGTATTTCAGCCTCATACTTATACAAGAACAAAAGAATTTGCTCAAGATTATATTCAAATACTAAAATCAGTTAATTATTCATATATTTTAGATATTCATGGTTCAAGAGAAAATTCTGGAGATATTAGTAGTGAGGACTTAATTAAAGAAATCTCTAACTGTGAACATATTAATATTGATGAAGCTAAAAAGTTAAAAAAGTATGAAGATTCAGTAATTATATTTATGAGTCCAAACGATATTTCTAAATTAGAAAATGATTATATAAATAGTTATCAATAGAAAAATACTTAAATGAGTATTTTTTTTAACAAAGTGTTAAATTTAATAGATAATATTAATTTACTCGCCAGTTAAAAATTAAAAATTGTTTGTTGTATCTAACTATAAAATATGGTATAATGCTACTAGGATAGGAGGGCTGCTACATGGATACTAGCAAAATTAAAGTTATAAATGAAAATGGTGAAGAAGTAGAAGCAGAAGTTTTATTATATTTTAGTTTTGATAAAACTGGAAAAGAATATATATTATATACTTTTGGTGAAATTGATAATCAACGAATGGAGACAATTCATGCTTCTATATTAAATAAAACAGATGAGGGTTATTCAATAGATACGATGCCTGATCAAGATTGGGATACAGTTAAAGAAGTTATGCGTAAGATAATAAGGAATGAAGAGGGATAATTTATGGATGGATTAGTTAAATACATTGGCAGTAAAGCAGTTAAAATAACACCTGTTATGCGTAAAGATATGAATGCATTTAATCAAAGAAAAGAAGAAATTAATGAATTAATAAAGACATTAAATAGTAATAATGCACTAAGAGCAGATAAAGAAATGCAGGTTGCTTCTTTAAGAGATGCTTTAGTTAGTGAAGATAAGAAGACTGCAAGAGATGCAACTAAACAAACTAAAACTTTTCAAAGAGAAATATCAAAAATAGATTCTGAAAACCAAAATATCCAAAATAAATTAGATAAATTAAATGATAAACAAGCAGGTGCACAGCACCCAGGAATAAAAATAATGATGTTTGGCAAGCCTGAGGCTACAATAGAAACATATGTGGTAAATGTTAATAATAACCCTATACCAGCTGAGGCTACATCGTTCGATAATAATGTAGAGGGTAATATGATTAATGGTGTTCAGGAGGTTATAGAACCTAACAATGATGTTATACCTAATGTTGCTGAATCTCAAAATGTAATAGAAACAAATAATAGTGAGAATGTAATAACTAATAGTATTCCAACTGTTGAAACAACAACTCTTCCTACAGTTGATATCCCAGAAGTACCAGCTGATTTATCAAATGAAGTAAATGAGGAATTACCTAGTACTGAAGTTCCAGAAGAAACTCCAGAAATGCCAGCTGATTTATCAAATGAAGTAAGTGAAGAGCCAAGTACTGAAGTTTCAGAAGAAATTCCAGAGGTACCAACAGACTTATCAAATGAAGTAAATGAGGAAGAGCCAAGTACTGAAGTTCCAGAAGAAACTCCAGAGGTACCAACAGACTTATCAAATGAGGTAAATGAGGAAGGAACTAATACTGAAGTTCCAGAAGAAATTCCAGAAGTACCAGCTGACTTATCAAATGAGGTAAATGAAGAATTACCTAATACTGAAGTTTCAGAAGAAATTCCAGAGGTGCCAGCTGACTTATCAAATGAAGTAAGTGAAGAGCCAAGTACTGAAGTTTCAGAAGAAATTCCAGAGGTACCAACAGACTTATCAAATGAAGTAAATGAGGAAGAGCCAAGTACTGAAGTTCCAGAAGAAACTCCAGAGGTACCAGCTGATTTATCTAGTGAGGTAAATGAGGAAGAACCTAAAGTATTTGATGAAAATAATGAATTTGAACCAATAAGTGAAAATAATTCATTAGAAGAAACTAAAAAAGATGAAGTTATTAATGATAATCAAGAATTATCTAGTGAAAATACACTTGAAAATGAAGTGCATGAAGAAATAGAAAGGGCAGTTCCAACATTTGTTGCTGATACTGCAGTAGATGGTATTATATATATGAATAAAGTTTATGAAGAGAATGAAGTTGTACCTGAACAACCAATTGTAGAACGTGATTTAAAAAATTTATCAACATTTGATGATTACAGTGATTATAAATTCACTTTTGCTCAAAAACATTTTGATAAAGAATCTTTAACTCTTGATGAATTAAAAGAAGTACAAGGTGCAAAAGATTTATTATCTGAAGAAGAGTTCGCAGAAAAAAGAACAAAAGAATATTCTAAAATTTCTGGCGAAAGTAAACGCTTAAAAGAAAAAGTTATAAAACTTGGAGATGACTTTACTAAGAAAGTTGATGAAATAAATGAAACTTATAATGCTACTATTGATAGTTTAACTAAAGTGGTAGATGATGCTAAAAAGTTAGCGGAAAAAGAAAGAGTAGAAAAAATCCAAACCCAAAGACTTAATGATTCTTTAACAACATCTATTAGAGAAAAAGAAGAAGAAGTAAGTTCTCTTACAAATAAAGCAGATAATTATCAAAATATAATTGGATCTCAAGATGAAAAAATTGCCGAATTAGAAAGTAAAAATGCTGAACAAGCTGACAAAATTAAAGTTTTAGAAGCAAAACTTAATACTGTATTTGGTATAGTTCAAGGTATTAAAGATTAAATAGGAAATAAAAATTCCTATTTTTTTTAAAAATTTCATTGACCGTCGCACAAACATATGTTATATTTATTTTGGAAAGGTTGATTAAATGCAAATAGAAAAAATAATCAAAAAAAATAATTATTATATTCTTGTTTTAAGTAATGGAGAGAGAATAAAAACATATGAAGATGTAATTATTAAAAATAATATATTATATAAAAAAAGTATAAATTCTAAAATTTTAAAAAAAATCGAAGAAGATAGTAAATTTTATAAAGTTTATAACAATGTATTAACCCTTATAAATAAAAGGTTTAGAAGTGAATATGAAATAAAAAAATACTTAGAAAAATATAAAGTAGACAAAAAAATAGAGGAAGATATTATAACAAAATTAAAAGAAATTAATTTAATAAATGATTATAATTATGCCAAAATGTATGTAAATGATAAAATAAATTTGAGTTTAGATGGACCCTATAAAATAAGAAAACATTTAGAACAAAATAAAATAAATAGTGAAATAATTAATCAAGTAATAAATAATATTGATGAAACTATAATTGATGCTCATATAAAAAAAGTCATTGAAAAAAAAGTAAAGTCTAGTACTAAATATTCTGAGAGTGTATATAAACAAAAGCTCATATTATATTTAGTTAATCTTGGCTATTCAAAAGAAAAAGCAAAATATTTTACTGAAAATATTAAAGTAAATACTAATGATAAAGAATTTGAAAGGGTCTATAGCATACTTTTAAAAAAATATACTAATAGCGAACTTAAAACAAATTTTATTTTAAAAATGCTTGCTAAAGGGTATAAAAAAGATGAAATAAATAAGTTTTTAAATAATAAAAATCTGTAACTTTACATTATTTCGATAATTTTTTTGACTTTGTATGTTAAATTTGCTATTATTGTATATGTGAAAACGAATATATGAAAGGAAGAAATCACATGAAAAAGAAAACATTAATAATCTTATGTGCTTTTATATTAACACTTGGTCTTACAGGTTGTGGGCATGAGACAACATTAAAAAATGGAAAGGAAGTAGTTGCAACTTTAGACGGAAAAAAATTCACTGCTGAAGATTTGTATAAAAAATTAAAATCTCAAGGTGGTGAAACAACTCTTATTAATATGATTGATGAGTATATTCTTAATAAAGAAATAAAAACAGATGAAGATGCTGAATCTTATGCAGAATCTCAGTTAGAATCGTATAAAACTCAATATGAAAATTATGGTATGGACTTTGAAGAAGCATTAACTCAAGCAGGTTTTGATGATGAAGATGCTTTTAAAGATTCACTTATCATTCAATATAAAAAGAATGTTGCGACTGAAAATTATGTTGAAGATAATTTAACAGATGCTGAAATCGATAAGTATTATGAGGAAAACATTTATGGAGATATTGAAGCTAAACATATTTTAATTGCTCCTGAAACTACTGATGATATGACTGATGATGAAAAAGAAGCAGCAGAGAAGAAAGCTTTAAAAAAAGCTAAAAAGATAATCAAAAAATTAGAAGAGGGTGCTAAATTTGAAGATCTTGCTAAAAAATATTCTGATGATTCTGGAACTGCATCTAATGGCGGCACTCTTACTGTGACATATGGTGAAGTTGTTGATGAATTTTGGGAAGCTGCGAATAAACTTGAAGATGGAAAATATTCATCAGAGCCTGTTAAAACGGAATATGGTTATCATATAATTTATCGTAAGAGTCAAAAAGACAAACCAAAACTAAAAGAAGTAAAGGATACTATTATTTCTAAGCTTGTAGATGAAAAAATGGATGAAGATAGTACTCTTACAACACAAGCTATGGTAGAACTTCGTGAAAAGTATAAAATGAAAATAAAAGATAGTGAAATAGAAAAAGATTATAATGATGCTGTTAAAGCTGATTTAGAAGCTGATGATGAAACTAGTTCAACAACTACTACAAATTAATAGAAAAAAGTTTGATTAGAACTTTTTTCTTTTATTTTAATCACTTTTTTTTATATTTGCCATACAATAATGTGAAAGCTAAAAAGGAGGATGATTTAAATGTGTAACACTGGCGTAAGTGCAGCAGCAATCGTATTAGTTTTATTTATTCTTTTAATAATCATACTTGGAGCATATATTTAAAATTAAAAGAAGGGGGTAATTAAGTATGGCTTGTAATAATGAAAATACATGTTCTAATGCATGTACCCGCAGCAATAGCGGATATTTAATAATTTTAGTACTTTATATTTTACTAGCAATTTTATTAGGCTCTTGTATTTATTATTAAGAAAGTCGTATGACTTTCTTTTATAATATTTTTAGCAAATACTGTAAACTTTTGTTTTAAAATATGAAAATCTATTTACAAAACAATAGATAAATAGTAATATATATGGTGTAAAGTGTATAAAAGTGGGGGAAAGTGGGTGATGTATATGTTTATGGGTGAATACCATCATTCAATTGATGATAAAGGAAGACTTATAATTCCATCAAAAATCAGATATGAACTTGGAGATGACTTTGTTATCACAAGGGGTTTAGATGGTTGTCTATTCGTTTATAAAAAGAGTGTTTGGGAAAACATTATTAATAAATATCAAACATTGCCAAATATAAAAGATACCCGTAATTTTATGCGTTTCTTTCTTTCAGGTGCTACTGAATCTTCATTTGATAAACAAGGAAGAGTAAATATATCTCAAACACTAATAAATTATGCTTCTCTTACTAAAGATTGTGTTATTATTGGTGTTGGTAATAGGCTTGAAATATGGGATGAAAGTAAATGGGATAATTTTATAAATGAAAATGAGGAAGGGTTATCAGATATAACTGATAAATTATTTAGTAGTTTAAATGCATAAAAGTGTTTTATTAAATGAGGCTGTTTATTACCTTAATTTAAAGGATGATTCAATAGTTATTGATTGTACTTTAGGTTATGGTGGACATAGTAGCCTTATATTATCTAAAATTCCTAAAGGTTTTTTATACGCTTTTGATCAAGATAAAGAAGCAATAAATTATGCTGAAAAAAGGCTTGATACTATAAATAAAAACTATGATATTATTAATACAAATTTTAAAAATTTAAAAAAATGTATGGAAGATAAAGAAATTAAAGCAGATGCTATTTTATTTGATTTAGGTGTGTCTTCTCCGCAATTAGATAATGCTGAAAGAGGCTTTAGTTTTCATAAAGATGCTGTACTTGATATGCGAATGAACAAAGATGATATTAAAACTGCTTATGATGTTGTTAATAATTATTCTAAAGAGCAGCTTATCAATATTTTCTATAAATATGGTGAGGAAAAATATTCTGTTTCAATAGCAAGTGCTATTGTTAAATATCGTGAAAATAAAAAAATAGAAACGACACTCGAACTTGCAGAAATTATAAAATCTAGTGTTCCTTTAAAATATCGTAATCAAACTCATCCTGCTAGAAAAGTATTTCAAGCAATTAGAATTGAAGTTAATAATGAATTAGAAGTTTTTGAAACTGCCCTTATTGATGCCTTAAGTTTATTAAAAAAAGGTGGCAGGATATGTGTTATAACATTTCATTCTTTAGAAGATAAGATATGTAAAAGAATATTTAATGAAGTTTCATCTATTCCCCCTGAATTAAAAAAACTTCCAATCGTACCAGCAGAATATGAACCAAAATATAAAATAATTGCTAATATTACCCCAACAGAAGAAGAAATAAAAGAAAACCCTAGGGCACGTAGTAGTAGACTTAGAGTTATAGAAAGAGGTTAAAACATGAGTAAAAAGAAAGTTAAGAAAAGACCAAAAATAACTAAAGGCGAGAAAATGTTATATTCAGTATTAGTTCTTGCACTAGTGTTTTCTCTTGGTATAAAAACTTTTTGTGGTGCCTCTATTAGTGAACTTAAAATAAGCATAGAAGAATATAACTATAAAATAGATGCCGAGAAAAAAAATAAAGAAAGTTTAACAATGAAAGTAAATGAACTTACATCATTTGAAAATGTTAAAGATGTAGTTGGGGAAATGGGTCTTGCTTATAACAATGATAATATTATAATTATTAATAATAATGATTAGAGGTGGAGCTAATGAAAAACAAACAAAAGAATCATAATTGGAAATTTCCTATTAAGATATTTTTGTTTTTTTTATTTTTAATCTTAGTCTTGTTTGGTAGATATTGTTATTTAGCTTTATCTCCAACTGTAAATGGTCATAACATTCAAAAGTTTGCTGAAAATAGAAACACAGTATCAAAAACATTATATGCAAAAAGAGGAACTATATATGACACTACTGGAAATATTTTAGCCCATAACGTTACTTCATATACTTTAATATTATATTTAGATAAGTCAAGAAAAAGTGGAAGTACCTATGATTATGTTAAAGATATTGATAATACCGCAAATACTTTAGCGAATATATTAGATGTAAATGCAGATGAAATTAAATCAAAAATAAAAAAAGGCAAAAAGAACAAAAAGTATCAAATAGAATTAGGTACTATTGGTAAAAATATAACAGAAATAAAAAAGGATGAAATAGAAAAAGCTAATTTACCAGGTGTTGATTTTGAAGAAGAATATAAAAGATATTATCCTAATGGTGATTTTGCCTCATACATTATAGGTTATGCTAAAACAAATGAAACAACAGATAAAAATGGTAATATCACTAAAGAAATTGTTGGCGAACTTGGTATTGAAGCCAAATTTAATGAAACATTAAAAGGAACAGATGGTTATACTAGCTATCAACAAGATAGACTAGGATATAAAATTCCTGATACTGCTGAAACCACTGTTAAAGCCTTAGATGGAAGTAACATTTACTTAACTATTGATGCAAGTATTCAAAGATTTACAGAAACAGAAATTAAAAAAATAGAAAATGATTATAGCCCTGAATTTGCTATTTTAACTGTAATGGACGCTAAAACAGGAGATATACTAGCAAGTAGTTCTAGTCCTTCATTTAACCCTAATTTAAGAAATATTTCTAACTATGAAAACTTACTAGTAACAACAACTTTTGAACCAGGAAGTACAATGAAAACTTATACATATATGTGTGCTATTGAAAAAGGAACTTATAAAGGAGATGATACTTTTGCATCAGGAAGTATTACTGTAGAAGATGCTACTATTAAAGACTGGAATGGAACAGGATTTGGTACAATTACATTTGATAAAGGTTTTGAATATTCAAGTAATGTCGGTGTTACAAATATGATTGGAAAATATATTGATAAAAATGATCTTAAAGAATGTTTAAATAAGTATGGATTTGGTAAAACAACAGGTGTTGATATTGCAAGAGAATCAGCAGGCAGTTTAGGATTTAAATATCCAGTTGAAGTTGCTAACGCTGGATTTGGTCAAGGTATTACAACAACTGTTATTCAGCAATTACAAGCATTAACAATAATATCTAACAATGGTAAATATTTAACTCCCCATGTTGTAAAGAAAATAATAAATCCTAATACTGGTAAAGTTATATATAAAAGAAAAATAGAAGAATCAGCAACTGTCGCAAGTGAAAGTACTATTACAAAAATTAAAGAACTTATGTATAATGTTGTAAATAGTGATGATGCCCTTGCAACTGGTAAAAAATATAAAATTGAAGGATTTGATGTTATTGGTAAAACTGGTACGGCTCAAATTGCATCATCAAAAGGTGGTTATTTAAAAGGCGATAATGCTTATATTTATTCTTTCGCAGGAATGTACCCTAAAGATGATCCTGAAATTATAATATATGCAGCTATAAAAAAGCCAAATGTTGGTTCGTCAAAAGGTATTAGTGATGCTACTGTTAATTTAATGAAAAATATAGCAAAATATAAAAACATGTTTACAGAAGAAGTTAAAAATACAAACACATCAAAAATAACTTTACCATCATATATTAATAAAAAAACTCAAGATGTTAAATCTTCATTATCTCAAAATGGACTTGAAGCTACTATAATAGGTGATGGAGATAAAGTGATTAGTCAGTATCCATCTAAAGGTAAAAGTGTTATATCAAGTGATAGAATAATATTAATAACAAATGGTAGTAAAAATGTAATGCCAAATATTATCGGTTATTCAAAAGCAGAAGCAATATATTTAATGGAAACTTTAGGTTTTAATTATGAAATAGATGGTTATGGATATGTTACTAAACAAAGTATTGAAGCAGGAACTCAGGTAACAGGTAAAATTACTATAACACTAGAAGAAAAATATAAAGAGGAGGAATAGTTTATGAAAAATATTATGGTCGCAGGAGGCGGCGTTTTAGGAAGTCAAATAGCATTTCAAACAGCTTATGCAGGATTTAATGTTGTAGTCTGGCTTAGAAGTGAAGATAGTATTAAAAGAACAAAATTAAAACTTGATAATTTAAAAGAAACTTATATAAATGCTATTAATGATATGGCTAATAAAGAAAAATGGTGCCCCGGTATAGCGGCCTGTGATACTTTTAATAAAGATGAATGCTTAAAAAAAGTAGAAGATGCTTATAACAATATAAAACTAGAAATATCAATGCAAAAATGTACAGAAAATGTTGATTTAGTAATTGAATCACTTGCTGAATCTTTAGATACTAAAATAAATTTTTTTAAAATACTTTCATCATATTTACCAGATAAAACTATTATAGTAACAAATTCATCAACATTATTACCATCTAAAATGGCTAAATATACAAAAAGAAGTGCAAAATTTCTATCCATGCATTTTGCTAATTCTATATGGAAAAATAATATAGTAGAAGTTATGGCTCATAGTAATACTGATATGAAAATTTTTAATCAAATAATAGAGTTTGCTAAAAAAATAAATATGATACCACTACCTGTAAAGAAAGAAAAAGCAGGCTATTTACTTAATTCTATGTTAGTACCATTTTTATTTTCAGGCCTTGATTTACTTGTAAATGGTATATCTGATGTTGAAAGCATAGATAAAGCATGGACTTTAGGTACAGGTGCACCAAAGGGACCTTTTCAAATACTTGATACTGTTGGGCTTAAAACAGCTTATAATATTGTAGATATGTATGTTAAAATACCTTCTTTTCTAGCACCTTATAATTTTAAAGCAATGCATAAACTTTTAAAAAAATATATAGATGAGGGTAAATTTGGAATTTCATCAGGAGAAGGATTTTATAAATATT
>CAVFIJ010000051.1:0-12021 GCA_963622405.1 Bacteroidaceae bacterium
TAATAACTGTATTTAATATAACAGATAAAATAAGTAACAAACTTAAAATAAGAAAATCGTACTGATTTTCTTTTTCTATTTAATATACATAAAGTTAATTAAAATGTAAAAGTTTCATAATAAAGATATAAATTATAATTTTTTATTGATTTTAAAAAAAAATATTTATATAATATATTTAGTAAATAAAAGATAAGCAGGAGGAAAATAATGAAAAAGTTAAATAGCAGGGGGCAAGCTTTAGTAGAATATTTACTTATTATTGCTGTTATAAGTGCAATAGTAGTTACCGTAGTTAAACTACTCGGTGGATATTTAACAGATTCAGTAACAAAATCATCATGTAACCTAGTAGATAAAAAATACGTTGAGGGTTCAAGCCCAGGAAAAGGAAGATGTGAGTAGCATCTATCCTTTTTATCTGAAAGGTGGAATTTAATGACTTTATTAAAAAAAAGATATGGTTTATTATGGCTTGCTTTAAGTATATTAACTAATAATTTATCCATTTTTATCCTTGGTAATATTTTAGATGTATATGCTAAAAAAGCTTGGTATAAAAAATGGTATGTTTGGCTTATTAGTTTATTTCTAGGAATAATATTACTTTTAAATATTTATTTTTATGCCTCTAATTTTAATTTATTTTATATAATTTATATTTTCTTTCCTAGCTTATTTTTAATTTTTATTTGGAATATTCAAATCTCTGTTAAAGTATCAGAAAAACTTGGTGTTCCAGGAAAAGAAATATATGCGTATCCTTATGCTTGGATTTTATGTTTTATTGTTCCTATTATCGGCTGGATATTATTATTAGTGCTATTTGTTTATACAAGATATTATTATATAATAAAAATTTTTGAAGGAAATGGTGAGAGACTTCAAAAAAAATAAAACATGCATATAAAACTATGATATAATTAATGAAGGTGATTTAATTGCAAAGTAGAAGTGAACTTAGAAAAAAATGTATGACAATCCTTTATCAAATAGATATATATAATGCAAATAATATTAAATTTGATATAGATGAAATAATAAAAGAAGTAACAAGTTTAGATAATGAATTTGTTAAAGAAATAATTTATGGTGTAATAACATATATAAATGAAATCGATGCTAAAGCAAATGAATTTTTAAATGACTGGAAAATTGATAGATTAGGCAATACCGATAAAGCAATATTAAGAATGGGCATCTTTGAATTATTATATACAGAAACACCAGATATAGTTGCTATAAATGAGGCAGTAGAACTTGCAAAGGTTTATAGTGATGATGAAGTAAGAAAAATGATTAATGGTGTTTTAGATAAAATATATCGTGAAAAAGTAGGTGAGTAGATGAATGATAAATATCTTACAGTTACAGCAATCACACGTTATTTAAAATCTAAATTTGACTCAGATATTCATTTAAATAATATTTTATTAAAAGGTGAAATTTCTAATTTTAAAGCCCATACAACAGGACATATGTATTTTTCTATTAAAGATGAAAATAGTAAAATAAATGCTATTATGTTTAAAGCAAATGCTGCTAAATTAGATTTTAAACCAGTAGATGGGAGCAAAGTATTACTTACTGGTAGAATAAGTATATATGAAGCCGTAGGGAATTATCAAATCTATGTTGATAAAATGATTGAAGATGGAGTTGGTAATCTATATATAGCCTATGAAAAATTAAAAAAGAAATTAGAAGAAAAAGGATATTTTAAAAAGGAATACAAAAAACCTATACCTAAATATCCTAAAAGAGTAGGGATTGTAACTGCATCTACAGGTGCTGCCGTAAGAGATATTATAACAACTATAAAAAGAAGATTTCCAATCTGTGAAACATTGTTATTCCCATGCCTAGTTCAAGGAGAAAATGCTAAAGAAAGCATAGTAAAAAACATAAAAAGAGCTGAAGAATATAATGTAGATTTATTAATAGTAGGTAGAGGTGGAGGTTCAATAGAAGATTTATGGGCTTTTAATGAAGAAATAGTAGCAAATGCAATATTTGAATCTAAAATACCTATAATAAGTGCTGTAGGACATGAAGTTGATTTTACTATTAGTGATTTTGTTGCTGATTTAAGAGCACCAACTCCTACTGCTGCGGCAGAGCTTGCTGTTCCAAATTTAATTGATTTAAATAATATGTTATCACAATATAGTATTAGATTAAAAGAAGCGATAATGAAAATAATAAAACTTAAAAAAATATATTTAGATAGCATAAAAAGTTCTTATGTTTTAAAAACACCTATGATTATGTATGAAAATAAAAAGCAAACACTTATGTTAATGGAAGAAAAAGCAAATTCACTAATTTTAAATAAAATTAATGAACGAAAAACAAAACTAGAAAATTTAAAAAAGTCATTTATTTTGAATAACCCACAAAAACTATATAATAAACAGCAAGAACTTATTTCTACATATAAGAAAAGAATTAATGAATTACTTACTAGCATAATAACTTTAAAATTTAATAATTTAAATCATCAAATTGAAAAATTGGAACTTTTAAATCCATTAAATACTATAAAAAGAGGATATAGTATTACATATATAAATAAAACAATATTAACTAGTAAAAAACAAGTTAAGATAAACGATGAAATAAATATTAAAATTGTTGATGCTAATCTTAAAGCAGTAATTAAGGAGGTAAATTAATGAAAAAGAAATTTGAAGATAAAGTTAAAGAATTGGAAGAAATAATCGCATCATTAGAAAATGGCGATACTCCTCTTGATGAATCTATTAATAAATATACAGAAGCTATGAAACTTGTAAAAGAATGTGATGAAGAGTTAAAAAACGTTGAAGAAAAAGTAAATAAAATTGTTTTAGAAGACGGAAGTATTACAGAATTTAAAGATTTAGACGCCGAGTAACATTAGCGTCTTTTCTTGACTAATAAAATTAAATTAATTATAATTAATATAGGTGAGAATATGAAAAATGCATTTACTTTAATAGAACTAGTTGGTGTAATATCTTTACTAGCAGTTATTGCTTTAGTCGCAATACCAGCAATTAATAATTCTTTAATTAAAAGTCGTGATAAACTATCATCTGTACAAGAAAGTCAAATTATAAAAGGAGCAAAAGATTACTATTCTGAGCATCTAAATGAACTTCCTGAAGATGGTAAATGTATAAAAATATCTATTGAAACATTAAAAAATAATGGTTATATAAGTGATACAACGATTAATCCAGAAAATAGTGAAGAATATGCTAATTATTATGTAATAGTAACAAAAAAAGGAAGTTCATATGAATATGATTTTACTAATGAATCTGATAAATGTGAGGTGCAAACAAATGAATAAAGCATTTACTTTAATAGAATTACTAGGAGTAATAATAATACTTGCAGTCATCGCTTTAATAACAACACCTATAATCACAACAGTTCTTAAAGATAATAAAGAAAGTGCCGATGTTGTTACTGTAGAAAGTATAATAAAAGCTGCTAAAAATTATTCAGCAGTTCTTGAGACTGATAATGAAGAAATAGAATTTACAATTAATTATACAAAAAATCCATATACACTTATCTTTAAGGGAGAAGAAAACGATAGATCAAAAGAGTTTAAAAAATATATAAATAATACTAATATACCTGATGGTGGTATATTTCATATGGATGACAATGGAGATATTGAATTAAAATTATGGTTTAGTAAAGAAAGTATATGTATTGTTAAAGAAATAAATAATAAAAAAGTTTCAATAAGTAAAGAAATAACAAAAAAAGAAGAATGTACCATAAAATAAGGAGATCTATATGTTAAATAAAATAAATTTACCAAGACTAATAGGCGTAGTAGTTATAATAATTATAATTAGTTTTGTATTTCTGATAATAAAATTATTATTTTTAAATAACATTGATACAACTAACTATTTAACAAAGACTAATCATAAAATTGATTTAAAGTTAAATGGAGATAATGTAATATATTTAAATATTGGTAGCAAATATAAAGAACAAGGTGCAAATACAAACACTAATAAAAAAATCAATATAAATTATTATAAAAATAACCGAAAAGTAATTAATATAGATACAAGTTCCAAAAGTGCGTATACTGTAAAATATAGTATAAATGATAATAATAAGAAAAGAACTATAACAAGAATTGTAATAGTTCGTGATAATAAAAAGCCTTACATATCATTTCCAGAAACAACAAGTATTTTAACAAATGAAATTGATACTTATAAATATACAGCTGATGTATTAGTAACTGATAATTCAAATGATGTTACATTAAAATATAGTGGTAGGCTAAAAAAGAAAGCTGGAAACTATATAATAAAGTACATAGCAACAGATAATTCTGGAAATAAAACTACCCGTAAAAGGTTAATAAAAGTAATACAAGGAATTACATTTAAAACAAAAGATAATAAAATAAAATTAATTTACTTAAAAAATGATGGCTTTAAATATTATTATAGTACCGATAATGGGCAAACATTTAATCTATTAGAAAATGATATAACATTAAATCAATCAAATGACACAGTAATAGTATCAATATATAAGAATGATACTTATACAGCATCTATTACATATACAAAAAGAAAGGAATAGCACCTTTCTTTTAAATTTTTCTATATAATCCAATAGCTTTTCCTAAAATAGTTACATTTTTAAGTATAATAGGTTCTAAATTATCATTTTCAGGCTGTAATCTAATATGGCCTTTTTCTTTATAATATGTTTTTAATGTTACTTCATTTTCATCATTCATAGCTACAACAATTTCACCATTTCTTGCTGTATTAGTGCGTTCAACAATAACCATATCTCCATCTAATATTCCAGCGTTAATCATACTTATACCACTAACTTTTAAAACAAAAACTTCCTTTTTTTTTGGTAATAAATAAGCAGGTAAACTAAAAAACTCATTAGGCATTTCAATAGCCTCAATAGGTGAGCCGGCTGTTATTTTTCCAAGTAAGGGAACTTTTCTAACCTCATCATCCTTAGTAGCAAATTCATTTTCTATAAGTAATTCAATAGCTCTATTTTTAGCTCCTTCTTTACGTATAATACCTTTTTTTTCTAAATTTTTAAGATGAACATGAATAGTCGCAGGAGATGAAATATCTAAGGCCTTTCCTATTTCCCTAACAGTTGGTGGATAGCCATGAGAAACAATATAAGATTTAATATAATTTAAAACATCTTTTTGCCTTTCAGTTAATTTTTCCATTTTTAAGTCCTCCTTTAGCCTAATATTAGCATATTTTAAAATCTAAGTCAAACGTTTGTTTATAAAAACGTACAAAAATTTGTGTTAAATTTATATAAATAAGAATATAACTTGAAAAATAAACATATTTTTAGTAAAATACAAATAGAAAGGAATGATCTTATGGGAGCATTTTTAATAGATTTACTACAAGTTGTAATTGGAATCGTAATTGGAGCTATAATTGGCTTTTTAGTAGCACGCCATGTTACTAAAAAACAACTAAAGGAAAATCCTCCAATTAATGAACAAATGATTAAAGCTATGATGTCAGGAATGGGTAGAAAACCTAGCCAAAAACAAGTTAATCAAATGATGAAACAAATGCAAAAATATATGTAAATATATTTTTTTCTATACATGGAGGTTATATATGAATGAAGAAGATATGATAATTCAAAATACTGTTGAATATGAACTAGAAGAAATTAAAGACAAACCATTAGAGGGTCTTTGTATATATTTAGCAAATAATATTCATTATGAACTAGAAAAAGAGGGTATTACATCAAAAATTTTTAATATAAAAGATTATACAGAATGCACATACAATCATGTTTTTGTAATTGCCAAAAATAAATATAATAAAAATATCTATTTAATAGATCCATCTTATATACAGTTTATACCTCGTCATGGTCAAAAACTAATAGCTTTTTCAAAATGGCCAGCTAGCATACTAAAAGAAACTGAAAATGGCAAAATTTTATTAAATAATCTGACTAAGCAAGGTTATTCATTAGTAACAAAAGACGATATAGAAATATATTTAAATAGTTTTAAACAAAACATAACTAAAGAGAATATTACTATTTGTCAAAACAAAAAAAATCGTATATAATCTTATTTGGTGATAATAATGAAAATTAAATATGAACTTATAACAAATGATAATAATGCTAGATACGGATATTTACATACTAATCATGGTACCTTTGAAACACCAATGTTTATGCCTGTTGGAACATGTGCTACTGTAAAAACTTTAAGCCCAGAAGAGATTAAAGATACAAAAAGTGGAGTTATATTATCTAATACTTATCATTTATGGTTAAGACCAGGAGAAGATATTGTAAATAAAGCAGGAGGATTACATAAATTTATGAATTATGACGGCCCTATACTAACAGATAGTGGTGGCTTTCAAGTTTTTTCATTAGTAAAAAACAAAAACAAAGATATTACCGAAGAAGGTGTAAAATTTAAAAGTCATATAGATGGAAAAGAACTTTTTTTAACGCCTGAGAAATCTATTGAAATACAAAATAAACTTGATAGTGATATAGCTATGAGTTTCGATGAATGTATTCCTTATCCAGCATCTTATACATATGCAAAAGAAAGTACAGAAAGAACTATACGTTGGGCTAAAAGAGGAAAAGAGGCTCATAATAATCCTAATCAATCTCTTTTTGGTATTGTGCAAGGTAGTGAATATACTGATTTAAGAAAATATAGTGCCGAAGAAACAGTAAAACTTGACTTTGATGGATATTCAATAGGAGGAACTAGTGTAGGCGAAGATAAAAAAACCATGTATAAAATGATTGATGATGCTATAAAATATTTACCAAAAGATAAACCAAGATATCTAATGGGTGTAGGAGAACCTGAAGATATTTTAGAGGGAATAGAAAGAGGAATAGATATGTTTGATTGTGTTTTGCCAACTAGAATCGCAAGACATGGTAATGCATTTACACATAAAGGTAAAATAAACATTAAAAATAGTAAATATAAAGAAGACTTTGAACCTATTGAAAAAAATTGTGATTGTTATGCATGTCAAAATTACTCTAAAGCTTACATAAGGCATTTAATAATAAGTAAAGAAACATTTGGTGGAAGACTATTATCTATACATAATATAAGATTTTTAGTAAAACTTACTGAAGATGCAAGAGATGCCATTAAAAATAAATCATTTGATAAATTTAAAACTGAATTTTTAGAGGAATATAAATAATTATTCCTTTTTATTTATACCAACAATACTGCCTAAAATAGCACAAAACATAACAATAATGCAAAAGATTATGCTACGTTTAGATAAACTATCTAAAATAATATCAATTATAATAAATATTATAAATAAAGCACTACCAAACTTTATACCTTCAAGCCATCCGTTTTTCTTGGCTTTTTTTCCAAAAAAATAACTACCTAAAATTGCTGAAAATAAAGGAATTAAAATTTTTATAACATTTAAAACTTTTGTACTAATTAAATTTAAATAATTAAATGTAGTAAAAGCAAGTGTTAATATAATAATAGTACTAAATGTTATACTTAAACATATAAAGAATTTTTTAAAATATCTAGCCATTCTTAATCACCTAATAAAAATATATGTTTAAAATTTTTAAAAAATAACACTAATTGTACACAATTTGACATATACTAAAAAATATTGTATAATCTGTATGTTGTAAATGAGGTGAGAGCATGGAAGATTTTGAAGAAATATTACAAGTAGAATCATTATATTTATTAAATGAATTAAAAATCAGCATTGAAAATAATAAATTTTTATCTGAAGAAGAAGTAAAATCAATGATATTAGAAAAAATTAATGAATATAACGATAATGAAGCTACTATAAATTATCATATACTAACACCTGAAAAAGATAAAACTAATAAAACATTTAAAATGATAAGACCTGCACGATTAACAACAAACGACTTTAAAACTAGAAGAGCAATAAACAATAATAATGAACAGGAATTATTTACTCCTCATGTAGTCGCAGTTAATAAAGAAAAAAATATTACTATAAAACAAAATAATGATAAAATATTATATTATAAGAAAGCTGCTTAAAAGCTATTTTTATATATAAATTATATAATATAAAAATAAATTGTAATAATCTATATTGCCCGAAATAAATTATAATGATATAATCAAAAAGAACTAAAAATAAAGAAGGAGAGAAATATGTTAATAATATATATAATACTTGGAATAATTCAAGGTTTTACAGAACCTATACCTGTATCCTCAAGTGGACATTTAATAATTTTTAAGGAATTATTTAATATAAAGACAAGTGATTTAAACTTTGAAATTTTTACTAATTTTGGAAGCTTTATTGCTATTATAATACTCTTTAGAAAAGATATAATTAAACTTATAAATGACTTTCTTTTATATTTAAAAACTCATAAAAAAACTTATAAAAATGGTTTTAACTATTGTTTATTAATAGTTATTGGTACTATTCCTGCTGGACTGATTGGATTATTATTTAATGATATCATAGAAAAATATCTTAATAATGTTAAATTTGTTGGAGTAGCATTACTTATAACAGCCCTCTTTTTATTTTTAATTAGAAAATTAAAAGGACATAAAAATGATAATCAAATAACATTTATAGATGCTATCAAAATAGGTTTATTTCAGGTAGTTGCCTTACTTCCAGGAATAAGTAGAAGTGGTGCTACTTTAGTTGGAGGAATGTTTAGTGGTTTAAATAGAGAAACGGCTTTTAAATTTTCTTTTATGCTTTATATTCCAATTACAATAGCTACTATGATATTAGGAGTAAAGGATGTTATAAGCACTGGAATTTCTTTAAATTTACTGCTATATTATATAATTGCTTCTATAATAGCCTGTATAGTTACATTCTTTAGTGCTAAATGGTTTAAAGGAATTATGTTAAAAGGAAAACTAATATACTTTGTATATTACTGCTTAATTGTAGGAACTTTAGTCATTTTATTCTTATAAAATTTCACACAAAAAACATAGAACTGTTATAAAATTAAAAAAACTGGGAGGTAAAGTATGAAATTATTAATTGTTGATGATGAAAAACCAATTAGAGATGTAATAAAAGAATATGCTGAAAATGAAAAATATGAGGTAGAAGAGGCTGAAAATGGTATAGAAGCATTAGAAAAAGTTTCAGAAGATATTGACCTAATTATTTTAGATATTATGATGCCAAAAATGGATGGAAATTCTTTCTTAAAAGAAGTTAGAAAGAAATATAAAATTCCTGTTATTATTCTTTCTGCTAGAAGTGAAGAATATGATAAATTATTAGGTTTTGAATTAAAAGCTGATGATTATCTAACTAAACCTTTTAGTCCTAAAGAATTAATGGCAAGAATTAAGGCTATTTTAACAAGATGTGGAAACAATTTAAATAATATTTATACATATAAAACATTAAAAATTGACTATAGTGCTCATAGTGTATTTATAGATAAAGAGGAGTTAAAATTAACTCCAAAAGAATATGAAATACTTTGTTTCTTTGTAAAAAATGAAAATATTGCTATTTCTAGAGAACAACTTTTAAATAAACTATGGGGTTATGATTTCTTTGGTGATGATAGAACTGTAGATACACATATAAAAATGCTTAGAAACAATCTTAAGCAATATAGGGAACTTATAAAAACAGTTCGTGGTATTGGATACAAATATGTGGCAAAAGATTAAAAAATTCAAAAAGAATAGTTTAGTAACCGAAGTTTGGAGTATGCTAACTATTTTTTCTATTATATTAATTGCTTTTATTTGGATATTTCAAATAGTATTTTTAGATAACTATTATAAATATTCTAAAACCAAAGAAATAAAAAAAGCAGCTTATGAACTAAAAAAAGATTATTCTACAAATAAACTTAAGAATTTAGAAACAATAGCGATGAAACATGGTATATGTATCGAAATATATGGTAATAACAAATATAAAGCAACATATTTTAATCATGGTTGCTTAGAGTTTGGTAATAAAAAATCTGATATAAAAAGTGACTTTATTAAAAGTGGTTTATCATCAAAACAATATAATTTAATTAATTATGAATTTAAAAATGAAACTTTAGTATATGCTATAAAATTAAACAATAAAAACTATGCTTTTTTAAATGCATCATTAGTATCATTAGATAGAACAATACCAATTCTTCAAAATCAATTATTAATAATTACAGTAGTTGTATTAGTGCTTGCCTTTATTATTGGATATTTCTTTTCTAAGAAAATATCAAAACCTATATCAAAAATAAGTAAAGATGCAAAAAAACTATCAGAAGGTAATTATAATATAACTTTTTCTTCTGATGAAAATATTTATGAAATAAATGAACTTGTAGATACTTTAAATCATACAACTAAAGAATTATCTGAAACAGAGGAATTAAAAAGAGACTTAATGGCTAATGTTTCCCATGATTTAAAAACACCTTTAACTATGATTAAAGCTTATGCCGAAATGGTAAGAGATTTAACTTATAATAACAAAGAAAAAAGAGAAAGCAATTTAAATACGATAATAAATGAAACAGATAGATTAAATTTACTTGTAAATGATATATTAGATTTATCAGCACTACAATCAAGCAATGGTAATTTAACATATGAAAGTTTTGACTTAATTGATATTATAAAACAAATACTATCAAGATTTGATATATTATCACAAAAAGAAGATTATAAATTTATATTAAATGCACCAGATTTAGCAAAGGTATATGCTGATAAAAAAAGAATATATCAAGTAATATATAACCTTATAAATAATGCCATAAATTATACAGGGCCAGATAAAAAAGTAACTATAAATGTTATAAATAATCCTAATGAATATAAAATAGAGATATGTGATACTGGTAAAGGTATTCCAAAAGAAGAAATTAAAATAATTTGGGATAAGTATTACCATAACAAAAAGAAACATAAAAGAAATGAATATGGTTCTGGTATAGGGTTATCTATTGTAAAAAACATATTACAAAATCATAATTTTAAATATGGAGTTAATAGTTCTAATAAAGGTTCTATCTTCTATTTTGAAATACCAAAAACCATAGAAAAGTAAAATAATCTATGTTATACTACTTATAGGTGATATAATGATTTATCTTTTTTATGGAATTAAGGACTTTTTAATAAATAAAGAATTAAAAAAAATAGAAGATTCATTTGATAAAATAAATATAAATAAATTTGATTTATCAAATAGCAAAATAGAAGAACTAATAGAAGAGTGTGAAACAATATCAATGTTTAGTGATAAAAAACTTGTAATTGCTGAAAATGCAAATATATTTACATCTTCTGGAAGCTTAGATATAGAAAAATTGGAAAAGTATTTAAATAATCCTAATCCAAGCACAACACTAGTATTTATAGTTAACGCTGAAAAATTAGATGAGAGAAAAAAAATCGTAAAACTTATAAGAAAAACAGCAAATATAAAAGAATTTAATACAGATACAGATATAAAAAAATTTATTAAATCAGAATTAAAAGATTATCAAATTACACCCGAATCCATAAACCTTTTTATAGAAAGAGTAGGGGAAGATGAAAGATTAATTCAAAATGAAATTAATAAATTAAAATTATATAAAAGTGATAAAATAATAACTAATGATGATATAATTAATTTAACTCATAAGAATGTAAATACTGATATATTTAAATTAATTGAATATATAATAAATGAAAAAAAAGATGAAGCTTTAGAAATGTATTATGAAATGATAAATCAGAATGAAGAACCAATCAAAATAATAGTTATGCTTGCTAATCAGTTTAGAATTATGTATCAAGTGAAAGAACTTTATTCTACTGGATATACAGAAAAAGAAATTGCAGCTAAACTTAAAATACATCCATATAGAGTAAAACTAGCTAATCAAAATAGTAAAAGATTTAAATCAGAAACTTTACTTAAATATTTAAAAAAGTTATCAGATATTGATTATAATATAAAATCT
>CAVFIJ010000052.1:0-2282 GCA_963622405.1 Bacteroidaceae bacterium
ATTTCAAACTATAATTGTTTCTATAATAATATTACTTATTAGTATGCTTGCTAGTAAAAAAATAATTACTCCTATAGAAAGTATCATAAATGATATAAAAAATTATAAATTTGGTAAAAAACCAAAAAAAAGAAAAGTAAAAAGTGAATTAGATTTAATACAAAATGAATTTGTTAACTTAACTGATACATTAGAAAAAGAAAAAAAAGAACAAAAAAGAATAATCGCAAGTATATCACATGATATAAAGACCCCTCTTACTTCTGTAATTGGTTATTCATCTTTAGTCTCATCACCAAAAGCAACTGAGAAAGAAATGCGTAAATTTAGTAAAAAAATTAATGAAAAAAGTAACCATATTAAAAACATATTAAATTCATTTGATGATTATCTAACAAACTATGATAATAAAGAACTTAAACTAGATACTATTCAAGTAAAAGATTTAGTCAAGGAATTAAATGATGATTATAAATTTGATTTAGAGGGTAGTGGCATTGAATTTCATATTAATAATAAATTAAAAATTGATTATCTTAATGTTGATATATTGAAATTAAAACGAATATTTTCAAACATCATCTCTAATAGTATTAGATATGCCGCAACAAGTATTTGTATAAATATTTATGATGATGAAAAATATATATATTTTAAAATAAAAGATAATGGTGAAGGTGTTGACGAAAAAATAATTGATAAAATATTTGAACCATTTTATACGACAGATAGATCACGAAAAATATCTGGTCTTGGACTTTCGATATGCAAAGAATTTACTCTTATGCATAAAGGAGACATAAAAGCCTATAATGATAATGGATTTACAATAATATTTAGTATATCTAAGGATTTGGGAGGTGCAAAAAAATGACCATAAAAACAATGATTAGAGTTTTAAAAAGTGGTAATGCATTTAAATTTAATGAAAGACAAAAAAGAATACTTGAGTATTGTACTGCGGATATAAATGATGAAGAGGTTTTATATTTTTTAACTAATCCTAACTTTTCAGCGGAGAAAATGTATGATTTATATAGAGCATATAGAAAAAAATTGTCCCTTAACGATCTAAAATTTCTAGCTCATGCTGATGAGAGCAAAACATTTGCTTTAACAGATAGTATAATAAAAATAAATGATAAAAAAATCCTTAAAATATTAAGAGATAAAAACTTTTCGCCAGCTCAAATTTTTGAAATAAATGATGCATTTAAAACACTGCCAAAAGAAAAGTTTATGTTGCTTTTAGATCCTAAATGTCCAGTTACAATAATGAAAGACATATATGAAGCTAATTTTGAAGAGGATATAGAAAACTATTTAAAAGAACTAAGTAAAAATAAAAAGATATACATAAATTACTATATTAATCTTTTTAAATATGGATTTACTTTAGATGAAGTAAAATATATTGAAAGCCTTGCCTTGGAAGATAAATATTTAAACTTAATTGCTAATGACTTTTATATTGGATATATATCAAAAGAAAATATTCTATCGTTAAGCAAAGAACATCTAATTATTTTATTAGAACAAATTGAAATAGATAAAAAGCAAATCCATAATAAAAATGCATTTGATGAATATAATATAGATTTAGAGGCGTTAAAAGATAATTCAAATAAAAGTGATGAAATAAACTTGCAAGGAAAAAAGCCGGTGAAATAAATGGAAAGAAAAGATGTTGATGTAAATAAAGTAACACCAATGATGAGACAATACTTAGATATAAAAAATGCTAATGAAGATTTAATAATATTTTTTAGATTAGGTGATTTCTATGAGATGTTCTTTGATGATGCTATTAAAGTTAGTAGAGAATTAGAACTTACCTTAACTGGTAAATCATGTGGATTAAAAGAAAGAGTACCAATGTGTGGTATACCATACCATGCAGCAAGTACATATATAGATAAATTAATAGAAAAAGGCTATAAAATAGGAATATGTGAACAATTAGAAGATCCTAAAGATACAAAAGGAATAGTTAAAAGAGGAATAATTCAAATAGTTAGTTCAGGAACTATTATGAATAGTGATTCAATAAAAGCTGAGGATTTTAACTTTATTGCTGCAGTAACTTCCTTTAATCATGCTTATGGGCTTTGTTATTGTGATATAAGTACAGGAGAAGTATACGTTATGCTACTTGAAAATAATATATCTAAATTAATAAGTGAGATAGTTAATTTAGATATAAAAGAAGTAGTAATGAGTAACAAATTAGATACTAATATATACGAAATATTAAAAAATCAGTTTCATATAACTATTTCTAT